>JALVXW010000206.1 GCA_027038155.1 Sulfurovum sp. | reverse complement strand
AAGAGATTCAGACCATAGGGAAGATGCTTGATACCTACGAGCACAACACCACACATACCACACCACTCTACTACTACGCTCGTGATGACATCGCTTTTGTGATTCGTTTTATCTACCAAAAGCCTGTTTTTTACAAAAGACGTGGCACCAAAGATTACCAAAAAAGCTACAAAAAGGACAAAGATGCTTCACACACACCTATACTCTTTCAGACACCCACCTCTTTTCCACCCTATAGGCGATTTTACAAAGGAGAAAAACAATGAAATATAGATATGTTTTAGGAGTAGTGCTGCTTATAGCATTTTGTATATATCAAGGAAAAACACTACTCTCTCCCTCCAAACTAACATGGACAAGCATCAATGTCTGCCATACCATTCAAGGTGATGCACACCTCATTAGCAAAGCGGGCAAACACTATCTTATTGACACTGCTACACATAGAGAAGCCCCTTTGTATCTTGTGCCCTACCTCAAGAAACATGGCATCAAAAAACTTGATGCCATACTTGTGACCCATCCACACTTTGACCACTATGGGGGTGTGGTGGATATTATGGAGTCAAATATTACTGTAAAAACTATCTATATGAATATGCCCACCAGAGCACAAATGGATAAAGAGTGGTGGGGTGGTGAGTATAAGCATCTCATTACCATACAGAAATTTGCCAAAAAGCACCATACAAAAATTTTACCTATTACCAAAGGGCTAAAGCTTACTTTTGATAGAAAAAGCTATATTGATGTACGCTACATCTATGATGGTATCCATACCCCTGTAGGAGAGACCTCCATCAATGATATGTCTGCTATCACCATGATAGTAGATGGCAAAAACAGATTTTTACTCACTGGTGATTTAGATGAAAAATTAGGTGCCTACTTGGCAAAACATGCCACAGACCTTAAAGCCGATATTCTTAAAGTACCACACCACGCCGCTACTACACTTGCTCCTGCATCATTTTTTAAAAAAGTAAACCCTTCTGCGGTTATTGTCCCTACCACTGCATCTTTATGGTGCAGTGACCGATGCAAAGGGGTACGCCAATTGGTGCAAAAAGAGCACTACCAAACCTATATCAATGGTTTTCATGGAGATATTACAGTCACTTCATATAACAATAAGTATATAATATCAACAGAAAAATCACCAAAAGAGTTATGTAAAGAGGATGAATGAGTGCCGTATTGAATTTAGCGTTTTACACAGGAGCCGACCACTACAGTGATGGGGATGTGGAAGAGGAGTTGTTGGAGATTGTCAAACAGACAGATGACTATAGTGACATCTTAGCCAAAGAGAACAGGTGGCCTATACTCTATCATCTCTCACCTATTCGTCAAAACATTATCAACTGGTATCCTTTTAAAGAGGATGCTAGCTGTCTTGAGATAGGCGGAGGGTGCGGTGCCATTACAGGGGCATTGTGTGAGCGTTTGGGCAAAGTAAAGGTGGTAGAGCTCTCTAAAAGACGTGCTACAATTAACTATGAGAGACACAAAGCATATGACAACCTTGAAATCTTTGTAGCCAATCTTAATGACATAACCTTTGAGGAGAAGTTTGACTACATTACACTCAATGGGGTACTTGAATATGCTGGCTCTTTTACCAAAACCGACAACCCCTACGAAGACTTTCTCAAACAAATCAAACAGTACCTTAAACCTGATGGAAAACTCATTATTGCCATAGAGAACCGTTATGGTCTTAAATATTTTGCAGGAGCCAAAGAGGACCATACAGCTAAGGCTTTTGATGGCATTACAGGCTACAAAGAGACAGACACCGTACAGACATTTGGGAAAAAAGAGTTAGAAGACCTGCTCATACAAAGCGGCTACCCAGAGCAAACATTCTACTACCCTCACCCAGACTACAAAATGCCTATGGAGATCTACTCTGATGATTGGTTGCCCAGTAGTACCTCTGAGCTTATAGCCGCACCCAACTTTGACTATGAGCGTTATACCCTTTTTAGTGAGACAGATGCCTATAGAGGCATGATAGAAAATAACCAATTTCAATTTTTTGCCAACTCTTTTTTGGTGATATGTGGAGAATAGATGAAGATACTTTATATAAAAAACAACTCTGAGAGAGCCAAAGCGTTTCAGCTTAAAACCATCATTTATGAAGAAGATGGTCAAAAGTATATTAAAAAAGAGGCACTGACCAAAGAGGCGATACC
>JALVXW010000205.1 GCA_027038155.1 Sulfurovum sp. | reverse complement strand
GCTTTCGCCCATACTCTGCGTTAGATTTTCTTGAATTCGCTAAGGCGAGTCCTTCAAAAATCTGCCTTGATTATGAACGAAATCACAGCATCAAAAATTTGGGTATTTACTTAGTGGGGTAATAACAAGGATAAATCGTGCAAAAAGAGCCGATGTTGGAAGTAACCTATAAAAAACTAAGTCAAGAGTTGGAGTACCTAAAGACACATGAACGTGGAATTATTGCCAAAGTGATAGATGAAGCCAGAGAGCTAGGTGACCTCAAAGAGAATGCAGAGTACCATGCAGCCAAAGATAAGCAGGGGCTTATGGAGGCACGTATTGCGGAGCTTACAGATATTGTGGGGCGTGCACAGGTGATAGACCCTTCTACTTTGGCACATGAACGTGTCAGTTTTGGTTCTACGGTAGTTATGACAGACCAAGAGACAGAGGAGGAGCTTAAATATACCATTGTAGGAGGAGCAGAGTCCAATCCTGCAAAGGGGCTTATCTCTTTTCAATCTCCCGTTGCCAAAGCACTTTTGGGTAAAGAAGAGGGGGATGAAGTGGAGATAATACTGCCTTCTGGAAAACGTACATACGATATTGAAGAGGTATTGTATGAAGAGATAGTGTTAGGATAGTTTATGATAAAAGTAGGAATTGTAGGTGCAAGCGGATACACAGGTTTGGAGCTTGTAAAGATGCTAATCTCTCATGATGGGTTTGAGCTTGTCTATCTGGCAACAACACAAGGAGATACAACAATAGAAGCACTACACCCCTCATTGACAGATGTGATCTCTTTGGATGTAGAAAAAGCGGATGTAGATGAGGTAGCCAAACGTTGCGAACTTGTTTTTTTGGCTTTGCCACACAAGGCATCTATGGGCTTTGCAAAGGGACTCTTAGACAAAGGTATAAAGGTTGTTGACCTCTCAGCAGACTACCGTTTGGAGTTAGAGACCTACGAAGCACACTACTGCCCCCATGAAGATAAAACACATTTAGATGACTCTGTTTATGGGCTTGTAGAGTACTATCGCGAAGCGTTAAAAACAGCAAACCTAACAGCAGGACCAGGGTGCTACCCCACAGCTACACTGTTGGGTATTTTGCCTTTTGTACCATACCTAGATGCACAAAGTCCACTTTTTGTAGATGCCAAATCAGGTTTGAGTGGTGCAGGTAAAAAACTAAGCGAAAATGCCCACTATGTCAATATGAATGATAATATCTTTGCTTATAATCCACTCAAACACCGCCATGCCCCAGAGATTGCAGAGAAGATAGAGAAGATTCACGGTGTCAAGATGCATGTAAACTTTGTGCCCCATCTTATCCCTGCAACACGTGGAGAGCTGGTCTCTATCTATGGTCTACTCAAAGAAGATATAGACCCACTAGCCATACTTAAAGAGCACTACAAAAATGATCCTTTTGTCCGCATACGTGAAACACCTGTAGATATAAAAAGTACAGCAGGGACGCATTTTTGTGATATTTACGCTGCCAAAAATGGCAATGCCCTGTTTGTGAGTTCGGCGATTGATAATCTCCTGCGTGGGGCATCATCACAGGCTTTGGCAGCGGCGAACCTGATGTGTGGTTATGATGAGGGGATGGGATTGCCAGTAGTTCCTTATATGCCGTAAGCAACTACTCTTTCTTTTCATAATATTTCAGTGCATCTTTCATTAGTGCAATATGGTAATTCTCTTGATGGTTAATAAAATCAAAGAATTTAGCCAATTTGGGGCTATCTTTGGCAACAGCTTCTGAAAGCTTTTTGCACTCCTCTTTTGCTGCAAGCTCCTCATTGATACCATCTTTTAAAAAACCTATGACATCTTCTACCTGATAAAGCTCTTTCATTACAACACGTGGCACCCCCAAGATACCCATCTTTGCTCCCATCTCTCCAAAGCTTTTAAGGTGAAAAAAGCTCTCATCAATGAGTATTTGGAATATTCTATTCATATAGGCATCACTGCTATGTGCCTTGAGATAGTTATAGATCATAATAAGTTCATACTCTTTGTATGTCTCTTCAAACAAAAAGAGTGTCAAGGCATCGGTAGCCTCTTCTGTGAGTGTAATATTGGGAAATTGACGTGCCATATTGAAGGCGGTAATCTCTTCATCTTTCATCTCTTTGAGTACACCTTTTATATAGGCAAAATCACTGGACATACGTGCATCCAGCTCTTTATCTGGCGAAC
>JALVXW010000204.1 GCA_027038155.1 Sulfurovum sp. | reverse complement strand
TTACAAAAAAAGTATGATGAAGAAGATGATGCGTAGTCTTACACTCAAAATCCTAAAAGCACTCGCCATAGCGGATGTTGCAGTGATACTCTTTTCTGTAATATTTTTTGATATTAATGTACTTTGGAGTACACAAATAGGCTTTTTGTCTGCCTCTTTGGTGATGCTGGCTTCTATGAAGTCCTATAAGCGTATGGTAGATGCCAGAGTAGAGCATGCCATCATCACAACAGATGACAGCAGAGATACCATAGACAAACTCGAAGATGTGCATGACCTCTACGCTGAAGAGAGTGTAGCAGATGAGAGTGTTGATATTCGTGATGCTATAAAAGAAGAGAAAACACGCATGAAGCAAAACAGACGCTCCATAGGAGAAACCATACGCGATACCAAAGCAGCACTCTCTTTGGCTCGTATGGGTGCGTATGTGGTGCTTATTTTGGGTTTTTTCTACTTAAATCGTCATGCTTATCTGATGATACCTGCGTATATTGCGGCACTTACGCTTCCTATGTTGGTGGTGGTGTTTGTGCTTTTGTCTAGTAGAGAAAAAGAGTAATATTTGTTATGAATGCTTTTAGAGGTTCCCTCTATTGCTTATCCTTCAATAAAATTACCAAACTAGCAATGCAACCATCCATAAATATCCCTGGCAATATCTTTAAACAAAGGACGTTCTGTATTGATGGTATTAAGACAAGATTCTTTTAAATCTACAAGCTTTTTTCTTTTATTTTTTGAGTGATTGTCTTTGGATAGCAATAATAATTCTTCCATCAAATACCCAAAAGCCCGAACTTCCAAACGCTCCAGACCATTACGTACCTCTACCTCTGTAGGATCAAAAAAGGAAGCTCCTCCAAAATCACCCAGTATGCTATTGGCTTTAGCATCTATCATAATATTGTGTGCATAGAGGTCACCATGCATGATGCCTCTTTTGTGCATATGTGCACTTGCATCGGCAATGCCTTGAAGTATCTTGAGTGCATGCAAAAGTGAGAGGCTAAAGTCTTTTGGGTAAACGTCACGACTGCATGTCTCTAGGGTAGGTGGAAAACCCAGGTTAAAGAAGTGTGGAGGAATAAGTTCCAGCATTAGTACATCTTTACCCTCAGGGTGATGCGTCACACGTGCCAGCACATCAACAAGGTGAGGGTGTTTTCCCATTGAGATATTGATATCCATCTCCTCTTTGGGGAGTCCATCGGAGGTTATCTCACCTTTAAAAACTTTTATGGCTACTTCTTTGTTCTTGTAGATAGCTTTAAAGATGAGTCCTGAGGCACCTTCTCCCAAAACTTCTTTGACCTCCAAATCTTCCCATTTTATCTCTTTGAGTGGGGTATCACAGTTGGGGTGTTTTGTGCAAAATGGGTTGCCACCATAGGCAAGCCAAGAGAGTTTGGGGAGTTTGAGTAAAAAAGAGGGAAGTGCTCTAAATTGATTGACTGCTATGCGTAAAAGTTCCAAGTTATGACATTTGGACATACTCTGGGGAAGTGAAGTAAGCCTATTGCCTGAAAGCATACACTTTTGAAGCAAAGACAAGTTACCCATAGACTCAGGGAGTTTGCTTATCCTGTTGTCTGTAAGTATGAGCCATCGTGTGGTGAGTGGTAGGGCATTTTCGGCTATGGTATCTATCTGGTTGTTACGTATGCCTATCATAGAGAGCTTAGGACATTGTGCCAAAACAGCAGGAAATGTAGTAAAGTCATTGTTTGATAAAAAGAGAATCTTTAGCTTCTTAAATGCTCCAAAGTTTTCTGGTAGTGTTGAGAGTCTGTTATCTGTTAGGTCCAATACCTCTAAGGTTTCTGCTAGCGTAAAGAGTTCTTGAGGAAAATGCCCTAACTTCTCAGAGAGTTTAATGTGGGTAGCACCTGTGAGTTTGCCTTCTCTTATTTGGGTAAGGGTATTCATGCGTACATCACACCTAAACCATAACTATCGCTAAGTACTAGATGGCTCTCGTTGAAATCCACATAGGTTTCAATGGGGTTTGAGCGTAAAAGATTGACTGCATCAAGGTCAAGCATGGTAATGGTATCGGCTTTAGCCGAAGCAACATGCAATCCTGCAACAATAGCAATGGGTCCCTCCAGCATGCAGCCCATCATACATTTGACCCCATACTCTTTGGCAAGATCTGCAAGTTTTAGGGCTTTGCTGATACCTGCTGTTTTAGCCAGTTTGATATTGACATAGTCTATCGCTTGCATCTG
>JALVXW010000203.1 GCA_027038155.1 Sulfurovum sp. | reverse complement strand
AATTCTATTTGGATAATACATTAACCTAATGAGGCATAACCATGACATCAACACTTTTAATCGTACAAATTGTACTCGCAATAGTAATCACCATAGCTGTACTACTTCAAAAAAGTTCTAGTATTGGATTGGGTGCATACAGTGGAAGTAACGAATCTGTATTTGGAGCAAAGGGACCTACAGGTTTTCTTTCAAAAGCTACATTTACGTTGGCACTCCTTTTTATCATCAATACACTGGCACTGGGATACCTCTACACCTCTGAAAACAGTGCATCTGTAACAGACAAAATAGTACCCACAAACAATGCTGCTATCCCTGTTGTACCAGCACCAAAGAAAAATAGTGCCCCTGTTGCACCCGAAAATAACTAATTTGGAGTAAAAGAGAAAATTTTTCTCTTTTGACACTCCTACTCCTCCTTCTATAACTTCACCATTCATTCAATGCCCAAAAAGGTAAAAAAGGGTAAAATTTGCCTATTCAATCTAGGAGATTAATTATGGTAAATGAAATTTTTGACACCACTGCTGCAAATATGGAAAAAAGTATTGAAGCACTTAAAAGAGACTTTGCAACGCTTAGAACGGGGAAAGTGACTACTGGTATTGTAGATAACATCAAAGTAGATTATTATGGAACAATGACACCTCTTACGCAAGTAGGAAATGTGATTGCTACAGATGCTACAACCATAAGCATTACACCTTGGGAGAAGACACTGCTTCCTGCGATAGAAAAAGCGATTCAAGAGGCAAATATTGGAGTGAACCCTAACAATGACGGAGACTTCATTAAACTCTTTTTCCCTCCAATGACCTCTGAACAGAGACAAGAGATTGTCAAACAAGCCAAAGGCATGGTAGAGACTGCCAAAGTTGCCATTAGAAATGTACGAAAAGATGGCAATGATAAGATTAAAAAACTTGAAAAAGAGAAAGAGATAAGCGAAGATGAGTCTAAAAAAGCTCAAGAGCAGATTCAAAAACTCACCGATGAGCATGTTGCAAAGGTAGATGAGGCTTTCAAGGCAAAAGAAGCGGATATTCTTAAGGTATAATGATGAATGTTGAACAGGTTTACAAAGATGCCAACGCACTACTTGAAGGACACTTTCTTTTGGCAAGTGGCAATCACTCCAGCCGTTACCTACAGAGTGCAAAGGTCATGGAATACCCTAAAAAAGCCTCTTTACTTACTGATGCTCTAGCCAAAATGATACACGATGCAGGCATAGAGGTGGAGACTGTATGTGCACCTGCTCTTGGTGGTGTCTTGACGGGCTATGAGCTTGCTCGTTCATTGGATATACGCTCTATCTTTGTTGAAAAAGATGGAGAAGGAGGCATGGTATTACGCCGTGGGTTTGAGATAGCACAAGGCGAAAAAGTGATTATCTGTGAAGATATTATCACCACTGGTGGTTCTGCACTCAAAGCGGCTAAAGCCATAGAGGCATTGGGAGGAGAAGTGGTTGCTTTTGCTTCTCTTGCCAATAGAGGATTTTGTAAACGTATAGGTGGAAATGACACTGCAAAAGCAGCATGTGCCTTACCAGAAGAGACACCCCTTTTTGCATTGGCCGATTTTACCTTTGAGATGTATGCTCCAGAAGAGTGTCCACTTTGCAAAGCGGGTAAATCTGAAGCGATCAAGCCAGGAAGTAAAGGCTAGATACTTTTTACCCCATCTCTTAAGCTTGTGCTACGGCTTCTATCTTTGGCGTAGGTAGCAGTGCTATCCATTTGGTGCGGTGATTTGAGTGGGGTAGCCTTGTGGGTCTCTTGTGATGGTGATGGTTTTTGTTGTGAGCCTTGGGTTGTGTGACATGGTTAAAATATATCAGCAATTTTCCATTTATGCTTAACCGAAAAGTATCCCAAAACAAGTGCTACAACAATAGTAGGCGTAAATAATATATCAAATAGCGTCATTTTCAATCCTTTCTAAATTTTTATAAAGTTCACCCATTTTTAAAAAATTAACAATCGTACCAAATGCACCCAATGCAAATACCAACCAAATGCCAAAACTTAAGGGAACCTCTAATAATAGGTGATACCCACAACATCTCTAGCTTTTCTCTAGGCTAGGCACTCTTTTGTAACCCTAGCCTTAGCTAAGGTAAAAAAGAGTAACAACGCATAGAGGAAAGCTAGAGATGCCCAAAGGGTGGGCTTTGCAAACGCAATCTTGCACAAGATATTTACTGCGTCTTAGCTATGGCTAGGA
>JALVXW010000202.1 GCA_027038155.1 Sulfurovum sp. | reverse complement strand
GAGGGAAATCTACTCCAGTTTTTAGAAAAATTTGATACTTCAGAGTGTGCTTTAGACACAAAAGATATGCCCTTTGAAACCAATATGCTCAAACCCCTTACGCTGCTTGCAAAAGCGTTTGAAAATACAGGAGAGTATCACAAGGCCATCAATATCTATCTCTATCTTATCAAACATATTGAGCACGAATCAGGCGAGATAGAATTGATGGAACGGCTTGGAAACACCTACCTTCATGCTGGTTTCTTAGAACGTTCACGCTCTATTTATATGGAGATACTTCGACGCAGACCTCGCAATGTACAGGTACTGTATGAGCTGGGTATTGTCTATGAAGCCATGCAAGACTATGATAAGGCAAAAGAGACGCTAGAGCCTTTACGCGTACAAGGCGAAAGTACAGATGCTTTAGAGAGCTATTTTGATTTTGCACAACTTATCTCTTCTACCTCTATTGAGACAGAAGAGAAGACAAAAAAACTGCGTGAACTCTTGGAGAAAGAGCCAACACTTTACCGACAAATCGTTGCAGCCCTTTTACAGCTAGACACGCATAGTGCATGGGAGATTATCGATCAAGAACGTATGCAAGAACTTATTGATATTTTATGGTTTTTGCCCAATTCACAACTCGATTTGGATATAATCGCATCAAATGATAAACTACATACTATGTATTATGCCAAAGGGTATCTACAAAAACCTATGATACAAAGTGGTATTTTTTCATTGGATATGCTAGCGACTGCAAGAAAAGGTGGTTTTGAAGAGGGAGATTTAACCTTTTCGTACCTATGTAAAAAGTGTAAACAGAATTTTCCTGTTTCGTTTACACGTTGTCCTAAATGTATGGCAATCAATTCACTTCAAGTTGAGGAACAAATTGCAAAAACAAGCTCGAAAACAGATTACTCTCTACTCTGATGGCTCTAGCCTTGGCAACCCTGGTCCAGGAGGGTATGGAGGCATTTTGGCATTTAAAGACAAACGCAAAGAGTACTCAGGTGGGCATGCACATACTACCAATAACCGCATGGAGTTACAAGGTGTCATAGAGGGACTTAAACTTCTTAAAGAGCCTTGTGATGTGGAAGTTGTCTCTGACAGTTCCTATGTTGTCAAGGCAATCAATGAATGGCTAGAGGGGTGGGTACGTAAAGATTTTGCCAAAGTTAAAAATGTAGATTTATGGAAAGAGTATCTTGAAGTTTCAAAACCACATCATGTACATGGCAGATGGGTACGTGGGCATAATGGACACCCAGAGAATGAACGTTGTGACACGCTTGCCAAAAATGAGGCAGAACGCATAAAAGCAACACTATAAAATAAATCTACACACCAAATATAGGAGAAAAAAATGAACAACTATAGTCACCTAGAGAGACGATTGAACTATACTTTTCAAGACAAGCAATTGATTATTGAGGCTTTGACACACAAAAGTTATAAAAAGCCTTACAATAATGAGCGGCTTGAGTTTTTAGGAGATGCGGTACTTGACCTTATTGTAGGAGAGTATCTTTTTAGCAAATTCCCAAAATCAGATGAAGGCATACTCTCAAAAATAAGAGCATCACTTGTCAATGAATCTGGCTTTACACTCTTGGCAAGAGAGTTGAAACTTGGTAACTACATCTACCTCTCACTTGCAGAAGAGAACAACAACGGAAGAGATAAACCCTCCTTACTCTCTAACGCCTTTGAGGCTGTCATGGGGGCTATCTATCTTGAAGCTGGGCTAGAGACGGTTAAGGAGATTTCTATTAAACTCTTAGAGGAGTGTCACCCCAAAATAGATTTACAATCTCTTTCAAAAGATTACAAAACAGCTTTACAAGAACTCACTCAGGCAACCCATGGTGTCACACCAAACTATGAGATGTTGGGCTCCTCAGGACCTGACCATAAAAAAGAGTTTGAAATAGCCATTGTACTTGATGGTAAAACCATTGCCAAAGCCAAAGGCAAAAGCAAAAAAGAGGCCCAACAAAAAGCTGCCCAAATTGCCCTAAAGGAGCTTAAAAGATGAACACCTTTGGTAAAAAACTAACTCTGACAACCTTTGGCGAATCGCACGGAAAAGCACTCGGATGCATACTCGATGGTGTTCCAGCAGGACTTAAAATAGATGAAGCGTTTATACAATCAGAGCTAGACAGACGCAAACCAGGAAAAAACAGACTTGAAACTGCCAGAAAAGAGGAGGACAAAATGGAAATCCTCTCTGGTGT
>JALVXW010000201.1 GCA_027038155.1 Sulfurovum sp. | reverse complement strand
CCTTTAGGGCTGCACCCCCAACATTAGAGAGAGTAGAGAAAAAAGAGAATATACATCTTATCACGGACTCTGTGATAGAAGAAGCTTATGGTGATGCCATGGGGCTGCAAGGTGTCAAGATAAAAAATGTAAAAACAGATGAGATGACAGATATGGCAAATACTGGACTTTTTGTATTTGTAGGACACAATGTACAAAATGAAGTACTTAAAGATGCTAATGGTGCATTTATTTGTGAGATGAATGCATGGGGACAGGTCATCGTTGATTTAAGTATGAAGACATCGGTAGAAGGACTATTTGCAGCAGGAGATATGCGGATAGAAGCACCAAAACAAGTGGTCTCAGCAGCAGGTGATGGAGCAGTAGCGGCACTGCAAGTAATTTCATATATTCAGGAGCAACAATAATGGCTAAAGCAGGTATCGTTGGTAGTACAGGAAGAGTGGGTAATCTTCTTATAGATTCTTTGTTACATGACAATCAATTGCCTTTAAGTGCAATACACGTATTTGATGAACTCAAACGTGATTTACCAAGTGATGTACTTGTGACTAACAGTATGAAAGTACTTTTGGAAAATTGTGATATTGTGATAGATTTTTCAGCACCAGCAGCAACACAAGCACTCTGTGAAGCAGCACTTGAAAACCCAACGCCTTTAGTGATAGCAACCACAGGATTTACAGAACATCAGCAAAACCTTATGGAAGAAGCCTCTAAAAAGATGCCAGTTTTATATGCATCAAATATGTCAGCGGGGATTGCATTGCTTAAACAACTGGTTGAAAAAGTATCTGCAACCTTACAGGACTTTGACATAGAGATTGTAGAACAGCATCATAGACACAAAGTAGATGCCCCAAGTGGTACCGCACTTACGTTAGGTGAGTTTGCTGCCAAAGGTAGAGGACTGGATTTGGATAAAGTACGTGTATCTGGGCGTGATGGTCAAATAGGGCCCAGAACAAAAGATGAAATAGCAGTTATGGCACTGCGTGGTGGAGACATCGTAGGTCGTCATACCGTTGGTTTTTACAATGATGGTGAGTTTTTGGAGCTTAACCATACTGCTACAAGCAGAGAGACTTTCTCTAAAGGTGCCGTAAGAGCAGCAAAATGGTTGGTCAGCCAAGAGAGTGGAATGTACTCTATTAATGACTGTTTGGGAATATAATATGTGTGCAATCGTCGGCGTTTTTGGTGCCAAAAAAGCTTCAACTGTAGCGTACTATTCGCTTTTTTCTATGCAGCATCGTGGACAGGAAGCCACAGGTATCTCTGTTGCCAATGGGGAGAAGATTAAACTCTATAAAAAAAGAGGAATGGTAGCAGATGTCTTTTCTCAATCTACACTTGACAGTATGCAGGGAAGTTGTGCAGTAGGGCATAACCGTTATTCTACTGCGGGGAGTGAGTCAGCTGGAGATGCACAACCTGTATTTGCCAAATACAAACTGGGTGAAATCTCTGTTGTGCATAATGGAAACCTTGTCAACAAGCTAGAAGTGCGTAATGAGCTTATAGGCAAAGGGGCTATTTTTCAAACCGATATGGATACTGAAAATATTATTCATCTTATTGCTAAATCCCAAAAAGATTCACTTGAAGACCGTATTAAAGATATGCTAAGCAAGATAGAGGGGGCGTATTGTTTAGCGATTCAGAGCCGATCTAAAATGTTTGTGATTCGTGATCGTTTTGGTATTCGTCCTCTAAGTTTGGGAAAACTTAAAGATGGCGGATATATTGTGGCGTCAGAGACTTGTGCTTTTGATTTGGTTGGTGCAGTATTTGTGCGTGATGTTAAACCTGGTGAGATGCTTATTTTTGAAGAGAATAAAGAACCGTCTTCGCAGATGATATTTGAATCAAACTATCACCCTTGTGCCTTTGAGTATATCTACTTTGCAAGACCAGACTCTATTATAGATGGTAAAAATGTCTATGAGATGCGTTTGGAGATGGGTAAAAGACTGGCAAAAGAGACCCCTTGCGATATTGACCTTGTTTTACCCGTGCCAGACTCTGGTGTGGCAGCAGCCAAAGGGTATGCAGATGGACTGGGTGTTCCTTTTGAGATGGGGATTGTGCGTAACCATTATGTAGGACGTACCTTCATTGAACCAACTCAAGAGATACGTGACTTGAAAGTGAAACTCAAACTCTCTCCTATCAAACATTTAATTGAGGGCAAAAGAGTAGCGATTATTGATGATTCTTTGGTGCGTGGTACAAC
>JALVXW010000200.1 GCA_027038155.1 Sulfurovum sp. | reverse complement strand
TCAAATCCTGCTTCTGTAGCGATGTGTTGCAAGAGTCGTACGGTATTCTCCTCTTCGGCGTTGCCACGTATAGAGGTAAAGAGAAATTTCCAGCCCTCATAACGCTCTTCAAAGGTAGAGACATCCTCTTCTAGGGTAACAAGTCTTTTAAAGTTCTCAAGCAGTGCTTCATAGGTGGCATTAAATTGGCTAGACTCCTCCATATTATTTTGTTTGAGCATTGCCCACTGTACAATGGCTGTCTCAAAGAGTGCAGTAGGGGTGTCTGCATTAAACTCTAAAAGTTTGATGGGTTTACCATCTATGCCACCAGCTAAATCAAAACGTCCATAGAGATGCCAATGGATATCATTTTCCCATGACTCTTTAATGATATCTACAAGATTAAAAGGGATGCCTATCTCATGAAAGAGGTTGTGCTCTACCACATACTCTGCTGCTTCAACATACATATCATAGAGTTCGTTGGTAGCTTCATAGTAGGCTTCGGCTTCCGCTTCTGAGAGTACGATTAACTCATTTGAGATATAAGAGCTCTCATCTGAGTCGGTGTGCCATACAAAACCTAGTGACTCCAAATAGTGTGTATCAAGAGGTTTTATTTTTTGTAACTTAACCACCAAAAAATCCACCTGAACGCATTGAAGATTTTTTGCCACCAAAGAACCCACTCTTTTTAGAACTCATCTTTTTTCTAGGTTTGTTAAAGGAGTTTTTACTTCTTTGGTAGGTTGAGGGAGATTTGTATCCTGCTTTACGGTTGTTTTGGAAGTTTTGGTTTCCAAAGAGTTTGTTTCCTATCCATGAGCCTATCATCGCTCCAGCGATACTAGAGAGCAGGACTTCACCCAATCCCATACCGCCAGACATCTGTGCATTTGGATTGGTAAGATTTGAGGTGCCATTATCTATTTTGGCAGCCTCTTTTTTAACCAGTTCATCCATCTCTGCTTGTGTCAGTACACGCTCTACACCATCAAGTTGTTTGAGGACAATACGTGTCTCATCGGCAGGGAACTCATCTTTGATTTTGTATTTGCCTGGAGCAGTCTCTTCTATAATGACAAAGGCACCTTTGGCTTGTTGTTGTTCTTGTGTCTGTTGTGTACAGCCTGTTATACCGGTGGCTAAAACGGTTGCCAGCCCTGTAGCAGCAAGTGTTGATAGCGATTGAATCTGTTTCATGCTTTAAAATCCTCAAAAATAATATGAAAGTATCATAGCAAAAAATAGTTAAGGGAACCTCTAGTATTGGGTAAAAGATAGACACAGAACAAAGAAGGGGGAAATACTTCTTTGTTTCCGTAAAAAGGGCAGAAGGTGTGAGAGATTAGTCCATCTGTTTACGTAAAAATGTTGGTACTTCCAAAATATCTTCATTTTCACCATTGTAGCCACCAACAACTTTTCTTCCACCAAGAGATGCAAGTGTATTGATGTTGTGTGTTGTGCTTAGAAGTGTCTCTTGTTTTCTTACTGTTGGCTCAGGTACAGCATTTTTGTCTTCAAATCCTGTTGCTACTATCGTAATTTTGACTTCATCTGGTTCCATATTTTCGTTAGTAGTGGTACCAAAAATAACAGATGCATTCTCATCCGCAGACTCCTCTACGATATTCATCGCCTCTCCAATCTCCATAATTGGATAATTTGGGTGAATATCGAAGTGCACAAGTACACCCATTGCTCCATCAATAGAGATATTGTCAAGAAGAGGAGACTCAATAGCCGTTTTGGCAGCTTCATAAGCTGCATTTTCTCCAGCAGCGTATCCTGCACCCATGAGAGCAAGCCCTCTATGAGACATGACTGTTTTTACATCGGCAAAGTCAAGGTTAATGTCGTTGTCACCATGAGAGAGTATTACTTTAGAGATGCCTCCTACAGCTTGTGCAAGAATGTCATCTACCATTCTAAAACTCTCTTTGATACCCATATTTTTTTCTACAATAGAGAGAAGCTTTTCATTGGGTACCACAATAATAGAGTCACTTTCACGTTTGAGCTCTTCTAGACCCTCTTTTGCAAGTTTGGTTCTTTTGCGACCTTCAAATTTGAATGGACTTGTAACAATAGATACCGTAAGTGCACCTACCTCTTTGGCAGCTTGTGCAATGATAGGTGCAGCCCCTGTACCTGTACCACCTCCAAGACCAGCAGAGATAAAGACAATATCCGATCCATCAAGCATGGTTTTAATGTCTTCAAAACTCTCTAGTGCGGCCTCTCTTCCTTTGTCTGGAATCATACC
>JALVXW010000199.1 GCA_027038155.1 Sulfurovum sp. | reverse complement strand
TTGCAAAAGTATAAATGCTCCAATCGTCCAGATGAAGAGTTGTTTAAACATGTAGTGTTTTCCTTGGTATGTGTTTTGGGTATTATAGTGGTATTAGGTAAATGTGTTATGAAAAATGGTTAGATTTATTTTTGCCTAAGTTTAGTTTCATATAATAAGTAAAACATATATGAAAAGGATAGATATGAATACTATATCCATCTCAGAAATACAGAGAAACCTACATAAGCTCAACGATTTTGACATTGTCGAGGTAGTAGATAGAAAACGGCATCAGGTCAAAGGGTATTTTTTAGATAAAAAGTATCATGATTTTGTAGAAGAGTTGTTTCAGGCAAAAGAGAAGAAAAATGCAGATAAGTTAAAAGCCTTAGAGGCTATGGGTAGCTATGCTCTAGGTGGTTCAGATATAGAAGAGTTAAAAGCAAGTATGTATGATAATTAAAAAAATATTTTTTGATGCCAATATTATCTTGGACATGATAGACAGTGACCGTGGCAATGTAGAGAGGGTAAAGACCTTGGTTTATAATGCTCTTATGAAAGATATATCGCTTTATACTTCTTGCGATATATTGAGTAACATCTATTATGTGGGGCGTAAAAAATTGGCTAAGGATATCTTGGTAGAAGAGATGCTTCGTATATTGAGGATATTTGATATAGTGGCGATAGACAAGGCTATAGCCCAAAAGGCACTACTTGAAAATAAAATGAATCTGCCTTTGGATTTTGAAGATTTGTTGCAAAGCCAGTGTGTAGTGGTTTCAGAATGTGACCTTATAGTCACTAATGATAGAAAGTTTGTAAAGGGAGACGTGAAACATCTTTCTTTGGATGAGGCGTTGGAACTTATATTAGGTTCAAAGTTGATTTTATAGGCGATGACGAGAAGTGCAAGTGGTGTGAGTTTGTTTTGATTTGTTGGAGGGTGGAGTATTTGTAATTATTCTGATTTGTGAAAAAAAACTTTTATAAAATAAATACTATAGATGGTACCAAATACTATTGCAAGGGGAAGTCCAAAAATTAATATAATTCCGTACATTTGTTCGGCGTGTCCACCTACCAAAGGGTAAAGAGTAAAATTGAGTATATGTATGGCTATAGAGATAATAATACTTACTGTAGTTATATAAAATTTAGTTTTTATGTAGGATTTACTATAAAGAAAGTGTACCACGGCACCGAGTATGGGCAGAAATAGTGTAAATCCAACGTACTCATTAAAAATACCCGTGTAGTAGGGAGCATCTGCATATGAAGATTTCTGAAAAATAAAACCAATAAATGCCAATAGTGCCAGTTCTGAAATTATTTTTACTCTTGTGTTGTGATTTTTAGTACCAGTTGAAGAGCTATTGCCAAAAAGGTAGATGCTAGTAATAATAGGTACAAGTAGTCCTGATATTAAGGCTAGCAGTTCTAATGGTTCTGCTGAATGAGGAAGTATTTCCCATGTAATTTGAAATACTATAAATCCACCTAAAAAAGAGAGTAAAAGTAGAATAATTTTTTTCATGAAAAACCTTTGTGAATATTATACTTAAACTGTATTAAATGCGTAGTGTTTTTTCTAAAGGTAGGTAGGTTGTTGACTAATACATTGACTTGACAAATAAATATATAAAATGTACAATATATACAGTTTATATAAAAGGTATATTATGACGATTACAGCCACACAACTGAAGCAACAAACTTATCTACTAGATAGAGCAGTCAAAGAAGATATACAAGTAACCAAAAGAGATAGGCCTTTTGTGGTCATTGTGGATGCACAGAGGTATAAAGAACTACTCAAAAATCAAAAAGAGAGAAAAAGAGATACTAAAGTTCTTTTGGAAGCATTTAAAAAAGAGAGTAAAAATGTTAGTGTACTAGAAGATAAAAGTATTGATTTATGTAAAGCAGATGAGGAAATGTATAGTGACATTTTTTGATACCAATGTATTGATATATTTTACCATAAATCAAGATATGCAAAAATTTGAAATGGCACAAGAAATAATACTTGAGGCTATAGAGAAAGATACATTTTTTATATCTCCTGTGGTTTTAAGTGAATATATATTTGTATTGGGTAAATATAAGCTCACAAAACAGCATAAAAATAAAGTTCTACTGTTTTCAAAGTATGTGGAATCTTCGATAGATAATAGACTTGTATTAGATGCCTATGAAGCATGTGAAGAGATTGATTTTTGTAAAAATATTAATGATATCATGCATTTAAAAATAGCTGAACGGTATTGTGCGAAATTAGTTACTTTTGATACTGATTTTAACAAATTACAAAAATATACAAATATAGAAATTGAAATATTAAAATAGATGAGCACTAACCCTAATTTCAAACCTTACCTAGCACTATCAGCCGCTGCAGGTTCAGGCAAGACCTTTGCACTCTCAGTTCGCTATATCTCACTCCTTTTTATGGGAGAGTCGCCGTCTAGTATATTGGCAGCGACATTTACCAACAAGGCAGCCGCAGAGATGCGTCAGCGGGTGGTGGATTCTCTTCGTAACCTTGGGGATAATGAAGCTTTTTTGGAAGCTGTGTTGGTAGAGACAGGATTGAGTAGAGAGGAGTTGTTTAAGAAGCAGCCAGAGGTATTGGCTCGGTTTCTTTCGCATAGTTCTTACATCGTGACATTAGATAGCTTTTTTTCTAGCATACTGCGTTCGGCTTCTTTGGAGTTGGGGTTGGAGCCTGACTTTGTGACTAAAGAGCAAGGAAATGATGAGCTGGAGAAATACTTTTTAGATGAGGTACAAGCCAATGGATTGCTCTCTAACCTTGTGAAGCTGGCTATAGACATAGAAGACAAGCGTTTTGGGAAAATCTTTGAGCTTATGCAGAACTTTTATAAGGTAGATTCTCTATTGCCCCCTTTCAAAAGTAAACCTTATGCTCTTAAAGAGATTGAAGAGGATATAGATAGGCAAAGAGCAGTTGTTGAAAAATTGGTGGTTGAATCAGGTGCTTCGCCAACGGCAATTAGTAATTTTAAACCAATGAGCGTCAAAGAGCTTGCAGGCAAAACGGTTTTCAATAAAGCGTCACTTCTGGATCATAGAAATTATAAAAAATATGTAGAGAAAAATCCTGCTATAGATGTAGAATTCCTTATACTCAAAGAGAAGTTGCTTCGGTGGGCAGAGGCTAGAGAAGCGATAGTGTTAGAAAACCTTTTTAATATCTACAACTACTACAAAAATGCCAACATAAGCAATGCTAAAAGTTCAGGAGTGCTTAGTTTTGACGACTTGACCTATTTTACCTATAGGCTTTTATATGAGAGCATCAGTAAGGAGTTTTTGTACTTCAAGATAGACTCTAAGTTTAAACATATACTGCTTGATGAGTTTCAAGATACTTCTACGTTACAGTTTTTACTCCTCAAACCGCTCATAGATGAAATATTTGCAGGTTCAGGGCAGAGTGAGTTTAGAAGTTTTTTCTATGTGGGTGATACCAAGCAGTCACTTTATCGTTTTCGTGGTGGGGTAGAGGAGCTTTTTGACAAGGTGGCAAAAGATTATGGCATTGAGATAGCCCCTATGGATACCAATTATCGAAGCAGCAAAAATGCAGTGGAGCAGGTGAATCGTTGGTTTGAACCTACTATGCAGGGGTATGTGCCTCAAAAGAGTAGGGATGGGGCATCTGAGGGGTATGTGGAAGTAGTGGAGTCTGAAGAGCTTATAGACGAAGCGGTAAAACAAGCCAAAAGACTACTAGACTTAGGGGTTGATGTAGATGACATAGCTTTTTTAGTTAGTACCAACAAAGATGGACAGATGCTGCAAGAGGCATGTCAGCATGAGGGGATAGATACACTTCTTAAAACCTCTTCTTCGCTTAAAAATATGCCTCGTATTGCAGCTTTGGTTGCCATGATGGAGTACCTTTTCTTTGGAGAGAAGATAGATGCACAAGCGATGTTGAACAATGCAGGAAAAACACTGGAAGAGGTAGATGTCTCTTGGTTCTCTGCGTTCATGTCTCCTTTACAAGTGATAGATAAGTTGGTGCGTGAGTTCGGTTATTTTGATGAAGACTTAAATGTCTTAAAGCTTTTGGAGTTTGCCTCCAATTATAGTGATATTCCTGCGTTTGTAGAGGAGTTTCATACCTCTAGCATTGCTGTAGCTTCCAATACGGTGCATGGTGCAAAAATTATGACGATACACGGCTCTAAAGGGTTGGAGTTTGAATATGTGATACTTTTAGATAAATTGACACGAAAGAATAGCGATAAGTCAGCACTTTTGTATCATTATGATGAGAGCTTGTATATAGACAAGATACTCTACCGCACCAAAGGCAGAGAAAACTTTGATTTAGAATATGCTCGTATTATAGAAGAGCGTAAAGCTTCTTTGGCCAAAGACAGTATGAATGTCCTCTATGTGGCACTTACACGTGCTGTTGAGGGGATGATAGTCATACGAAAGCCCAAAGACTCACTTTTTGATGATTTGGGTATAGAGGTGATGTCTATTGGTAAGCTTCGACAAGCTCAGCCAATGGAATGTAGGGTGGGTATTCCTGCCCACCAAGAACGTATAGTTCTCTTTAACTACGGTACACAAGAGACACCAGAAAAGCCTGAAGAGGAAGAAAAAGACTACGAAGCCATACGCTTTGGTACAGCATTGCATTATGCTTTAGAGATGTTGGGAAGCTTTGATAAAGAGAGTCTGTCTGTGGCTATGATGGCAGTAAACAACAGGTATGGACAACAACTCACCCAAGAGCATCTAGAAGAGATAGAAAAACGTGTACATATGTTGATAGAGGATGACGTATTTCAATCATTGTTACAGGGAGCTAAAATACGCAAAGAACAGTCTCTCTCTTACGAGGGAGAACTCAAGCAGATAGATTTACTTTTGGAGTATGAGGATTATAACCTTGTGATAGACTATAAAAGTTCTAAAAAATATGGGATTAAACATCAAAATCAAGTAGGGTATTATAAAAAAGCAATTGCAGATATTACGGGGAAGAGAACGGAGGGGATGATAATTTACTTGACAAATGAAGGAATTTTCCTTTTAAACTTAAACTAAACTTAATTTAAGAAAATATTAAGCTTAAGTGGGTACAATCCGTTCACAAATGAGCAATAGGGTGATTTATTGTTCTATTCAAACAAGGAAATATCATGAACATGACAAAGGTACTTAAACCTGCTGAAGTGAGACGTGACTGGCATTTAATCGATGCAGAAGGGTTAACTTTTGGTCGTATTTTGACAGATGTGGCAACACTTCTTAGAGGCAAACATAAACCATCATTTACACCAAATGTAGACTGTGGTGACTATGTAGTTATCATCAATGCTGAAAAAGCAAAATTCTCTGGTGTAAAACTAGAAGAGAAAGAGTACTTTACGCACTCTGGATACTTTGGTTCTACAAAAAGTAAAAAACTTGGTGATATGTTAGAAAATCATACTGAGAAGCTTTATATGCGTGCCATGAGAGGTATGCTTCCAAAGACTAAACTTGGTAAGCAAATGATTAAAAAAATGAAAGTATACGCGGGTAGCGAACACCCACATACTGCACAAATCAATAAGGAAGCGTAATCATGGCAACTATTTATGCAACAGGAAAAAGAAAAGCGGCTATCGCTAAAGTTTGGATGACGCCAGGTAATGGTGAAATGCTTATAAACGGCAAAACACTTGACCAATGGTTAGGTGGACATGAAACACTTAAAATGAAAGTAAGACTTCCACTTGAACTTACTAAGCAACTAGAGAGTATGAATATTAAAGCAACGACTCTTGGTGGTGGCTATGCTGCTCAAGCAGATGCTTTAAAACATGGTATTACTAAAGCACTTGTGCAATATGAAGAGTCTTTTAGAGCTATCCTTAAACCTGAAGGTCTTCTTACTCGTGACTCAAGAGTTGTTGAGCGTAAGAAACCAGGTAAGAAAAAAGCGAGACGTTCTCCACAATTCTCAAAACGTTAACGTTTTTTCAGAAAAAGATAGTCGGTATTTTTACTACTATTTTCTCTTGCAGGAGTTTTTCTCTTGCAAAACTTTTATTCTCCTCTTATCTACTAACTCCCATTAAACATTAATCAAATCAAAGTATGATCTTTTAAGTTTAGTGAAGGTGCTTTATATGACAATCTGGAAACACGAAGAAAACAAATCTACGCAGGGTAAATATATGGGTGATTTGGGATAAAATCTGATGTACAGACAGAACAGGTTTTTAGTGCGTTGTCTTATTTTGGGCTATTGTCTTTGCTTGTTACTTTTTGAAAATCGTTCAATAATATTTATTATTAGTTTATATGATAATAAATATTAATTCAATTTATAAAAAAATAGATTTGACGGTTAAATATTACACTTTATCTATAAAAAACGTTAATTATTGATTTAAATCATAGTGATATAAGTCTAACTACTATAGAATATAATGTATTCTTATAAATAGGAGTCTTTTTCTCCTATTTATAAAGCAATAATTTTTATAGTAAGGAGGGTACCTAATGCAGGTTGAAGTATCTAGAAGAAAATTTCTTCAGGGTAGTGTTGCTTTAAGTATTGTTGGTGGTTCAAGTGTAGGCGTGACTAATCTTTTGGCAGGTCCTGATGAACATAAATCAGCACAGAGTGGCATACCAAGTACAATTACGACAAAGACAAGTACTAAGAAAGCGGAGGATATACCTTATTTGTGTGGTATATGTGTAAATAAGTGTGCTGGATTTGCAAGAGTTGAAGATGGTATTGTTACAAAACTTAATCCAAATCCATATTTTCCAAAATCAAGAAATATGCTTTGTGCGAGAGGGAATGCAGGGATTCAAACTATGTATGATCCAGATCGTTTAAAGTATCCAATGGTAAGAATTGGTGAAAGAGGTGATGGTAAATATAAAAGAGTTACCTGGGAAGAGGCTTATGAGGCTATCTTGAATGGAACTGATAAATTCAAAGGAATTAAGCAGATTCTTGATGAGGAAAAAGATAACCGTGCAACTATTGCTTATTGTAATGGTGAAGGTCTTTCCAAAGAAGGTTTTGAAGTTTTAGTGGGTGAGAAAATTGGTTCTCCAAATTATGTAGATGAAATCAGTATTTGTCTTGAGACTACACTTGGTGGATATGTAAATACTATTGGTACTTACGGTGAAGCTGATTTGAATAATGCAGATTATCTCATCTGTGCTGGAGCAAATAGAGCTGAAGCCATTATTACCCCAGATACTATGGATATGTTTAAAAGAAGTAAAGGTAGAGGGTTAAAAACGATTGTTCTGGATCCGAGGTTTACAAACACTGCTGCAAAAGCTGACAGATGGTATGCAATAAACCCTGGAACTGACTTAGCTTTTGTCCTTGCATTAACATATGTAGTACTGACAGAAGAATTGTATGATAAAGATTTTGCTACTAAGCACATGGATGGTTTTGAAGATTATAAACAACATATTATCTCTAAAAACTATACTCCAGAGTGGGCTGCAAAAATTACAAATATCCCTGCAAAAGAGATTGTAAAAACTGCCAGAGAATTTATGGCAGCAAGATCTCCTATCTACTATCAAGGAAGAAGAAGTGTATTTTCCAAAAATGACTTCCAACTTCGTCGTGCAATGGCTATTTTTCAGGGTTTAAGTGGAAACTTAGATAAAAAAGGCGGTATTGTCTATGGCAAAAAGTTAGCTCTTCCAAAAGAGGAGATAAATGCTCCTATGTATGCACAAGTAGAAGAGAGGTTTGACACAGAGGGTATTGCTATTCCTTCGCTTAAAACAGGGTCTTGGATAGTGCTACGAAACATGGTACTTGAGGGTAAAAATCCTTATCCGCTAAGAGCAATGTTTATGAGAAAACATAATCCTATGAGTGGTGTACCAAACACAAAGAAAACTGAAGCATTTTTAAAGAAAATGGATCTCAATGTTATGATTGATATTCTTCCAAGTGATACGACTATGTTTGCTGATGTAATCTTGCCAGAAGCTTCTTATCTTGAAAGAACTTCCCCCGTAGCAAGTTATGGTGGTTTGGAACCTGCTATTGTTCAGAGAAGAGCAGCTGTTAAACCTTTATTTGAAACAAAAGTACCAGAAGAAATTTATAGAGAATTGGCAGAAAAACTTTCTAAACCACTTTGGGAAATTACTCAAAAGTATGATGAAGATGTTCAGGATGATATTAAAGGCATGAGTGCCGAAGAGATTGAAAAATATTATAAACAGAATGGATTTGATCTTGCTGAACCTTGGGAAAAACCGGTACATGAGCAAAATGAAGAGAAAATTGTAGAAGCATTTGGTAAAAAAGCTTGGGAAATTTTGAATGAAAAAGGTGTCTATTATCCAAATATAGAAGAGTATCATCAGGAACTTAATCCAAATGAGTTTCAATATTATCCAGAAAATAAAAAACACTATTCAACACAGGGTGATAAGTTGAAAGTTAAATGTAATTTGACAAACTTAACAAAAAAAGGTGTTGACTCAATGCCAACATGGCATGATGATATGGCATTCTCTGTACCAGCAGGTAAATTTAGACTGGTAACAGGTCGCCATGCACAATTTACACAGAGTGGAACAACGAATAATATGATGCTTAGAGATCTTATCCCTACCAACTATATTTGGATTAATAACCAAAAATGTGAAGAGATGGGTATAGAATTTGGTGATAAAGTGGAAGTAAAAAGTTCTATAGGTAAAGTAACTATAATGGCCTATCCTACAAATAAAATTGCTCCAAATCAAATCTTTATGCTTCATGGTTTTGGTGGAAGTAGCGAACAAATGGAAATGGCTTATGGAAATGGTGCAAACGATGCTCTTATTATTGAAGATAAAATTGAACCAGTATATGGTGCGGCTGTTATGCATGAAACAAATGTAGAAATAAGAAAGGTGTAATCATGGCTAGATATGGAATGGCATTAGATTATAAAAACTGTATTAACTGTAAAGCGTGTGAGGTTGCATGTAAAGAGGAAAACGGTGTAGAACTTGGTGCAGAGAAACACCGTATTTGGGTAGGAGGCAATAATCCAGATGGACAATGGCCACTATTGGATATTGCTTCAGCTGCATTTATGCCAAGTCAGTGTCAGCACTGTGAAGATGCCCCTTGTCAAGAGGTGTGTCCAACTCATGCAACTTATTATGATGAAAATCATGTTGTTAGGGTAGATAGTGACAAATGTATTTTATGCTCTTACTGTATGAATGCTTGTCCTTACGATGCAAGATATGTTGATGATAGAACAATGACCGTAGATAAGTGTACTTTCTGTTCAGATACAAGATTAGCTCGTGGTGAAACCACTACTGCTTGTCAAAATACCTGTCCAACAAAAGTAAGAACATTTGGTGATTTAGATGACCCAAATAGTGAGATTAGCGAGTTGCTTAGAACAAGAGACCACTTTAGTTTAAAAGCACATCTTGGTACTAATCCAAAATTATTTTACCTAACATAAGGAGTAGAGATGAAAATAGGTCCATTAAATATTCCAATTAAAGAGGATTTTTCACTTAAATCTATTTTAGATTTTGAAAAAACACCTATAAATATGTTGTTAGCAGTGTCTGTATTGGCAATGTTGGCCATGTTTGCTATTGGAGTTACAAATTATTTAATTCATGGTCATCATGCTTATGGTGTAACAAGAGAGCATCCATGGGGGCTTTTAATTGCTGTTTACATCTTCTTTGTTGTTAGTTCAACAGGATTTTGTATTGTAGGTTCACTTGGAGATGTATTTGGTTTTAAACGATTTGAGATGATTTCCAAAAGAGCAATTTTTGGCTCTATTGTAACAATTATGGCTGGTTTCTCAGTTATTGCTTTTGAGATAGG
>JALVXW010000198.1 GCA_027038155.1 Sulfurovum sp. | reverse complement strand
TGAGACAGGATGAAGAAATATACTTTGGATTTAAATTTGGGTTTTGTTACAATATCAAAAATATTTACTAGGGCTATTTATGGCAGATAAAACGCACAAAAACAGAGTATCTTTTGCTACACTAGGCATTGATGAGAAGATACTCCAAGCTCTTAAAGATAAAGGCTATACGTCTGCTACACCCATACAAGAAGCACTCATACCTGCAATGTTTACGCGTGCAGACATCATGGCGGGGGCACAGACGGGTACAGGAAAGACAGCAGGGTTTACTTTGCCGATACTGCAAGAGCTTTCTTGTAATTTTGTTGCAGGACAGCACTACCCTAAAGCGGTCATCATTGTGCCTACACGTGAGCTTGCCAAGCAGGTGGAGGCTTCTGTAGGGGATTATGGGAAGTACTTGTCGCTCAAAAGCATTGTACTGTATGGCGGAGCCAATTTTGCTTCTCAGGCGAACAGACTTAAGGCGGGGGTGGATATTATTGTTTCTACTTCTGGGCGTTTGCTGGAGCATATTAAGCAGAAAAATGTCAATTTGGAGTCTGTAGAGTATCTGGTGCTTGATGAGGCTGATACTATTTTGGATATGGGTTTTATACATGAAGTGAGTTCAATACTTCAGCATCTTCCACAGCGTCGCCAAAATATACTCATCTCCGCGACACTCTCTGGCTCGGTGAAGCGTCTGGCAACACAGATACTTACCAAGCCTAAGCTCATAGAGGTAGATAGTATGGGGACTTCGGCAGATACGGTTGAGCAGATAGTCTATCCTGTAGAGAAAGAGAAAAAAACAGAGCTTCTCCCTTATCTTATCGGCTCTCGTAACTATCAACATGTTTTGGTCTTTGTACGCAAAAAAGAGGTGGCAGACGAAGTAACAAAAGAGCTGAATCTCTCTGGACTCAAAACAGCAGTGATACATGGAGGTAAAAGCTCAGGGGAGCGTACCAGAGCCTTAGAAGGCTTTAAGGAGAAGAAGATACGTGTCCTTGTGGCCACAGACATCGCTGCACGTGGTTTGGATATACCCAATCTAGCAGTGGTCATAAACTACGACATCCCCCATGTCACAGGTGACTATATACACCGCATAGGACGTACGGGCAGGGCAGGGGCTAGTGGTTTGGCGATTACGCTTATATCACCTACTGAGAGGGTGGCACTTAAAGAGGTAGAAAAGCTTATGGGCAAAGTGATACCCCAGGAGAATCTAGAGGGCTACGCTCCAGAAATAGAATTCAAACAAAAAGGTGCACGTAAAACGCCTAAAGTAGATAAAAAAGCGGATGGGGCTTTTGGTAAAAAAAAGAAAAAATCTACAACATTTTCAAATACAAAAAAGCGTAAAACAACAAAGCGTGATGGATTTAAGGTGTATGATGCCACAAAGCCTAAAGATGACAAAAAAAGTAAAAAATCCAAACGAGGACGGAGATAGATGAATAAATCGTTTATAACAGACAGTGCTTCTATGCTTTTTATAGCACTCTCTTTTGTTGTACCGGAGCACTACCATACCCCTATACTTTTTATAGGGCTTTTTGCACTCTCGGGTGCTATTACCAACCAACTTGCTATTCATATGCTTTTTGAGAAAGTGCCACTTCTTTATGGTTCTGGTGTGATAGAGAAGAATTTTGAGACCTTTAAAGTATCTATTAGAGAGATGATAATGAAACAGTTCTTTAGCAAAGAGTACTTAAGTAACTTTTTTGCCAAAGAGGAGCAAAAGATTGACCTCTCTCCTTTGGTAGAGAGTGCAGACTTCTCTCCTGCTTTCGATGCACTCTCTAAGACTGTTATGGAGTCTAAATTTGGAGGAGCGATACAGATGTTTGGAGGAGAAGAGTCGCTCGAGGGATTACGTGAGCCTTTTTCGAGCAAGTTGAAGTCAGCGGTAAGTTCTATCGTTAGCTCTTCAGCTTTTAAGGCACAACTCAATCACCACATACAAAACTCAACTCTCTCAGATGATATGATAGCGTCCATAGAGTCACTTATAGCCAAGCGTTTAGATGAATTAACCCCCAAAATGGTAAAAGAGCTTGTCCAAGAGCTTATCAGAGAGCATCTAGGATGGCTTGTTGTCTGGGGTGGAGTTTTTGGTGGTGTGATTGGGCTTTTGTCCTCCTTTTTCATCTAACTATGTTAAAATACGCACTTATTTATTTTTTAGGATTTGACAGATGTATATTATTAGGTTACTTTTTGTATCTTTGATATTTGGAGCGGTACTGCAAGCAAAAGGGTACTTT
>JALVXW010000197.1 GCA_027038155.1 Sulfurovum sp. | reverse complement strand
ACCATCGCTGGTCTCAGGTTGGCAAAGGTTCCCATCTCTTTACGCAACCCCAAAAGTCCTGACTCTGGGCGTAGATGTCTCTCTAAATTATCCCATTTAGGACCACCAATGGCACCAAAAAGAACAGCATCACACTTTTTGACCCCCTGAATGGTCTCATCTGGAAGAGGCACACCGGTCTCATCAATCGCAGCTCCACCAAGCAACATCTCTTCATATTTAAGATTAAACCCCTCTGCAACAGAGACAGCATCAAGTACTTTTATCGCCTCATCAATAATCTCTGGACCAATTCCATCACCTTTAATCACGCCTATTTTATAACTTTTCATACTATTTGCTCTCTTCTATCTCTTTTTTTGCAAAGTTGATTAAACCACCTGCATCTACCAACTCCTGCATAAATGCCGGAATGGGTGTAAATTTATATGTTTTTGCCTGAGAGATATTAACAATCTCCCCTCTATCCATATCTACTCTTACGGTATCGCCCTCTTCTATCTCTGTTGCCTCTGGAAGTTCAAAGATAGGTAGCCCCATATTGAATGCATTTCTGTAAAAAATACGTGCAAATGTAGGGGCAATCACAGCAGCCACACCTGCCTCTTTTAGGGCAATAGGTGCATGTTCACGGCTAGAGCCACATCCAAAGTTTTCACCTGCTACGATAATATCACCCGGGTTCATTTTGGAGACAAATGCCGGATCTGCATCCTCCATGACATATTTTGCCAACTCTGACGCATCAGAAGTATTGAGATACCGTGCAGCAATAATTAAATCTGTATCGATATTATCACCAAATTTCCAAACTTTACCTTGCAAATTTTTGTCCTTTATGGGGTGCTAGCCCTCTTAAAATTTTCGCGATTATAGCCAAAAAATTAAAATTTATCAAATTTAGGGTTAAGATTAGTAAGATTTCGGTATAATCCATTCTATAATTACCTGAGGTATTTCACCTCTTATTTTCAAGGACACACATGGCAACAAAAGAGAGCATGAAAAATATAGAAGCACTATTTAAGTCTAAGAAAAAAGGTGATGCGATCACACTTGAAAACATTGCAAAAGAGTTTAACAAACAACCTACCCTTGCCCAAGCCAAAAAAATACACAAACTTGCAACCGATAGCAAAGTTGAGATTATCTCTGCATCAGAATATGCCAAATACCTCACAGAAAAAGAGAAAGAAAAACGTGCAGATGCACGTAAAAAACTCGCTGAAAGCGGAGAAGATGAGTTTAATTTAAACAGAGAAAAAGAGATACTTGAGTGGAGCCGTTCCGACTCTCCTGTGCGTATGTATCTTCGTGAAATGGGTAAAATTCCTCTACTGACAAAAGAGGAGGAGGTAGAGCTCTCACAAACCATTGAAGAGGGTGAAGATATTATTTTGGATGCCATCTGTTCTGTGCCTTATCTCATTGGATATATTTTAAACTACAAAGAGCCTCTTCTCAACAGAGAGAGACGTGTCAAAGAGCTCTTTAAATCTTTTGAAGATGAAAAAGCTTCAGAAGATGAGAGTAGTGACGAGAGTGCGGAAGAGAAAGAAGAGAAGAAAGCACCCAAAGATGACAAACGTGTCAAACAAGTGATAGATAGTTTTAAAGCACTTGAAAAAGCCAAAAAAGAGTGGATGAAAGCACGTGAAAATTTGGATACTTTTTTAGAAACAGAAACAGACCCTGTAGCCATCTTGCATGAGCGTCTGAAAATTGCATTTAAAAAAGAGTTGCTCAAAAAAGCTCTTTTGGATTTGGGACCTACCTCCAAACTTATCAACGAACTGGTAAAAGCCATGGAGACTGCACTCACCTCTGATGACAGTTTTGACAAAGAGCTCAAAAGACTTGAGTACAAACTTCCACTTTTTAATGATACACTAAGGGCAAACCACCAAAAAATTCTTGACAATATTATCCACATGGACAAAGATGATATTATTGATGCGGTACCAGAGACAACGATGGTCAGTACCTATGTAGAGATTAAAAAACTCTTTGAGACAAGAGAGGCCTCTAAAGGTGGTTTTGATCTTAGTGAAGAGAAACTTCAAGATATTCTCAATCAAATCCGTCAAGGTAAAGCCAAATCTGAAGTAGCAAAAACACGTATGGCAAAGTCTAACCTAAGATTGGTTGTCTCTATTGCCAAACGCTACACCAACCGTGGTCTTCCATTCCTTGACCTCATTCAAGAGGGTAACATCGGGCTTATGAAAGCGGTTGACAAGTTTGAGTACGAAAAAGGGTATAA
>JALVXW010000196.1 GCA_027038155.1 Sulfurovum sp. | reverse complement strand
AATTTCTGTCCATTTTTGGTATTTTTAGGTACCTTTAACGAGACCTCTTTCTCTGGTGTCTCTACTGCTATCTTGCCCCCAAAAAGTGCCTCTTTGAGCGGAACATCAAAGGTTCTATAGAGATTATTTCCTTTTCTTTCATACACATCTGAAGCTGCTACTTGCACCTGGAGCAATAGGTCTCCTGCTTGCCCTTGATACTGCTTGCCTTTACCACGTACACGCATCGTCTCACCCGATTTGATACCTGCTGGTATTTTAATATCAAAGCTTTGACCATTGGCATTAACCTTATGTTTGCCTCCTGTCACAGAGACCATAAATGGTATGGTTATACGTGCTTGCACATCTAAGTCTGGACCTCCAAAGCCTCCAAAGCCTCCAAAGCCACCTTGTTGTCCACCAAAACCACCAGAGAAACCTCCACCTCCGCCACCAAACATCTGACGAAGTATCTCATCAAGGTCAACACCACCACCTTGCGAAGAGGCAAAATCATGAAAATTCTGACCACCAAACATCTGATCACCAAACTGATCATACTGTGCCTTTTTCTGTTCATCAGAGAGCACTTCATAAGCTGCATTAATCTCTTTAAACTTATCTACGGCTGATTCATCTTTGTTAATATCTGGATGATATTTTCTTGCTAATTTTCTATAAGCTTTTTTGATCTCATCAGCACTTGCATTTTCGCTCACACCGAGTGTTTCATATAAACTTTTTGACATGGTTCTATCCTAAATCGTAATTTTATCTCTTAAATCTGGAAGAATTATATCAAAAAAGTTGAGTCAATGTCAATCAAGTTTATTCTACAAGTCTCAAAATAGCATTCTTTGAATTTACTTTATGCTCATATTTGTAGGGTTTACATAAAATTTGCATCCTAGAGTATTTCCTATAGGCAGTCTCACACCCATAGGCTCAACGATGATTTTATGCGAAGTCTAAGAATACGATAATGATGCAAAGTCATGAATTTCTATTTCGTGATTTGAGTTAAGAATATATCTTGACATTGTAATTACAAAAATACTATAATCATTATATGAAGTTTGAATAGGATGAAGATAAAAACAGAATAAATCAAGCCAAACATGGAGTCTCTTTTGAGGAGGCAAAAGAGGTTTTTGATGATGCACTTCAAATCTCTAAACTAGACCATCGTTTTAACTATTTTGAAGAGCGATGGATTACACTAGGAGAGACACAAAAAGAGAAACTATTGGTTGTAGCCAATCTATTCTTTAGTGATGAGGGCGAAGAGATTATCAGAATAATATCAGCAAGAAAAGCAAATAGTAATGAGAGGAGAATCTATGAAAAGTGTTGAAGAACGAGCCAAATATGATGAATATGAGATGAAAGATGAGTATGATTTTTCAGATGGGATAAGAGGACGATTTTATCAACCAAAAAAAATACCAACCTCCATGAGACTAGACAACGATATTTTAATTTTCTTAAAAAAACAAGCCAGTGAGAAAAAGATAGCCTATCAAACACTTATCAATAATCTACTTAGAGAATATATGCAAAAAGAGGGGTTAAATGCTTCATAAGCTTTGTTGCATATTGTCACAAAATAGTGGTAACAAGGGAAAAACACTACTCCCTTCTAAACTTACTCAAATACTCCTTGGTAAACCAAAGGTCAGGTATCTCCTGTTCAGCAAAATCACTAAAGGGCACCTCTAAAACTTAACTTAGTAACTTTATTGGTATCGACACCATCAAAAATCAACACCTCTGTGGGTCGTACTGCCCCTAAAATATTTTGAAATTTACGGTAATAACTCTTTTTCAAAAGCTCTCCATTGGCAGAGTAAAATTTAGCATGAATGGGGCAAAAGGTATCTTTTGCCACCCAATACTCAACCGTAGGGTAACTTACCTCACTACTAATGGCTCTCATACCAATTTTGTAGCACTCCACCATCTTTTTGTCTCCACCTTTTATACTCTCTACTCCCTCTAATTTCAAAGTATAGTCCAATGCAAAGTTAGCACTCATAACATCAGCACTTGAAGATTGCCCCATGAGTCGTTGTTGTGGTGACATCTGAGCAATGGCTTTTGAGTTAGGGTTATACATCCACATGGTGTTGCCATTTCGCAAGATGAGTTTCTCTCTGTCTTTTTTGGGTTTTAAAATCTTAACAAGCGTTTTAAACTGTCCATCATCTGCCTTTTTTGAGTAGATAGAGATAAGCATACTGTCCACCTTTTGGGCATTTTGAAACTCTGTAATGAGACCTTTTTGACAAAAAGAGTCGTTGGGGTTTCGGATGTTA
>JALVXW010000195.1 GCA_027038155.1 Sulfurovum sp. | reverse complement strand
CCTGAACGGTTTCCACGGTATCCACTGCCACCACCACGTCTGCGGTTGCGTCCACCACCACCATTTCCGCGTTGCTGCATGGCACGCTCCATAAGCAGTGCTATCTCATCCAGTCCAAGACCGATATTGTCTTTTCCTTTTACTGCGTTTTCACTCTGTATCATAGAGGCCAACAAGTGTGCTATGGTTACAATGTCTAAATCGTGTTGAAGTGTTTTGACAAGCTCTATCGCTTTATCGGTAATTTTAGTCTCCGCAATTTTGGCAATCAGTGCATCTTGACGGTTGTTTTGTACCTCTATACGTGTAGGAATGACCTGTGTAATCATCTTTGTGCCTACATCTTTTTCAATACGTTTAATGGTACGTAGTTCATTGGGGCTCACAAGAGTGATAGCCTCACCAGATTTGCCACCACGACCTGTACGACCAATACGGTGCACATAAGACTCAGAGTCAAAAGGAATATGGTAGTTAAATACATGTGTCACATCATTGACATCCAACCCACGTGCAGCCACATCTGTAGCAATGAAAATATCAATCCCACCTTGTTTAAAAGCACGTATTGTTACCTCTCTTTGCTTCTGCTCCATATCACCATGAAGACCAGAGACCTTAAAGCCTTGTGCAGTCATGTGTGCTACAAGTCTATCTACCTCTTTTTTCATACGACAGAAGATAATACATTTTTCTGGGTTTTTGTAGTCTATGAGTCTAACCAAAGCATCGTCTCTTTCTCTCTCCTGTACTACGTAGTAAAGTTGTGTGATTTTTGTATTGGTTTTTTCCGATTTGGTAATAGAGACTGTTTTAGGGTTCTTTAAAATCTGTTCTGCTAGTTTGCGAATAGCATTTGGCATAGTGGCTGAGAAGAGTAGGGTCTGACGCTCTTTTGGTAAAAAGGTAAAGATGTTTTTGATTTCATCAAGAAAACCCATATCTAGCATCTCATCGGCTTCATCCAGTACGACAAACTTTGGATTGATTTTAATCTTACCAGACATAAGAAGGTCCTGAAGACGTCCGGGGGTTGCCACTACGATAGAGGCTTGTTTAATACGCTCTATCTGCTTGCCATAGGCAGTACCGCCATAAACAGTAGCCGTTTTGAGTCCTGAGAGTTTACCAAAACGAAAAAGCTCATCACTTACCTGCATGGCAAGTTCACGTGTAGGAACAATCACAAGTCCTTCTACGCTTCCATCTGCTTTCATCATAGACATGATTGGCAGACCAAAGGCAGCTGTTTTACCTGTACCTGTTTGTGCTTGTGCCACCATGTCGTGCCCCTCTAAAACAAGAGGAATAGCCTCTTTTTGTATGGGTGATGGTTCTGTAAATCCTGCTTCTGTTACGGCTGCCTGGATGGTATCTTTTAAGTTAAAATCTGAAAATTTCATAGGTGTATATCTTTGTGTTAAATTTTTCGGTGTTGTATTTGTCTTGGTATATCTATAAGAAGATATGGTATCAAGAGGCTGAACCCAAATGATGCAATAGAGATTACCAAACTAGCAAAAGTCATTGTACCGTGGGCATTTACAAATAATCATCGATTAACCTAAGGGTTAACCTCAAATTCTTTGCAAACACCCACAGCACAAGCACTATCGCTAATTTTGGCAATCCTATTGCATCATTTGGGTTAAACCCTCTTTAGTGCAAATTGATACCAAACTTTTAACCCATTGGGGTTATTACACGTCTTAGCGTGGAGATAAAGAGACTCTGTGGGGTCTCATAAAAGGAGTTTAGTACTCTCTTGCAAAAAAGTTCGCAATTATAGCGAAATAAATCGGATAAAGATAGGGTTATTTTGTATTCTTGTTATTTTTTTAACTTTGAGGTAGAATATGTTAAAAAAAATTAAAAGAGTATTATGAAACTCATCTATCCACTCAATGTCAAAAACGAATTTATTTTTAACACCTCTGCACGTGATTTTACTGTCGAAGAGATACCTCTTTACCCCTTTACAGGCGAGGGGGAACATCTTGTACTGCAAGTACGTAAAAAAGAGATGACCACATGGGAGATGCTTGATGTGCTCTCTAATCATATTGGTATTCGTCGCCGTGACATGGGCTATGCGGGGCTCAAAGACAAGCATGCCATGACCATACAGTATATCTCGGTGCTGGCAATACACGAAGCGAAGCTGAAAGCCTTTGAGTATGACAAGATAAAGATACTCTCTATGACACGCCACAACAATAAAATACGCATTGGTCACCTCAAAGGAAACCGTTTTAAAATACGGCTCAAAAAGGTACTTGGGGTACAAAAAGAGAAACTTGACTC
>JALVXW010000194.1 GCA_027038155.1 Sulfurovum sp. | reverse complement strand
TTGAGTGTCTCTTTGTCGCCAGTGAGTCTGTAAACATCTAAAAGAAGTTCAAGCGTAGAGGCTTGTGGAAATTTGGGTGCTTTGTTGAAGCCTCCATGTTTAGAGTCAAAAAGTTGTTTGGCTTGGTCACTAAGACGCTTGATGATGCTTTCATCCAGTTTTGTGGCCTCTATTTTGTCCTGTTTAGGATTGAGAAAACGTAAGATTTCATTGGCTTTTTCAGTAAGGAGTGCTTTTTCATTTTTGTATTTGTCTGCAATCACCTCCAAAAGAGATGAAAAAGACATCATCCCATAGCGTGGTTCATTGGGTATATAGGTAGCAGAGTAGAATGGTTTTAGCTCTTCTGTCAAAAAGATAGAGGTAGGCCAACCTCCTGGGCGTTGGTTCATAAGTTGATAGACCTCTTGAAAGTGTTTATCTATATCTGGTCGCTCCTCACGATCTACTTTGATAGCTACAAAGTGTTCATTGAGTATCTTGGCGGTGGCTTCATCTTCAAAGGACTCATGCTCCATGACATGACACCAGTGACAAGAGCTGTAACCAATGCTTAAAAAAATGGCTTTATGTTCTTTTCGTGCTTTTTCAAAGGCTTCCTCACCCCAAGGGTACCAATCTACAGGGTTGTTGGCATGTTGTTGTAAGTAGGGAGAGTGTTCATTTTTAAGATGATTTTTCACGTGTAGATTCCTTTCCTTTCCATATATTTCAATCATAACGATACAATACTGTAAAAAAGTAGCATATTGTACGAATAAAAGAGAAAAAGAGACAAAAAGTTACTTTTTAGAGAACCTTTTGATTATTTCGCCACAAAATCCAAAGAGAGTGAGTTGACACAGTGTCGTGTACTCTTCTTTGTCATTCTCTCCCCTCTAAAAACATGTCCAAGGTGCCCACCACAGTTTGCACAGACGATTTCTACGCGTCTGCCGTCTGCATCGGGTACTTCTTTGACTGCACCTTCAACCGCATCATCAAAACTAGCCCAGCCTGTACCTGAGTCAAATTTGGCATCTGAAGGAAAAAGGTCTGCATTGCACTGACGACACACATACTTTCCATCTTCTTTGTGGTCCCAAAATTTACCTGTAAAAGCACGTTCTGTTCCTTTGTTTAATATCACATATTTTTCTTCTTTGTTTAGTTTGTTGTATGGCATATTTTCTCTTTTGGAGAGTACCCAGTCAGCTCTTGCAAAGTGGCATGTATAGCCGTCTGGAAAGCGTTGAAGGTAGTCTTGATGTTCTGGTTCTGCTTCCCAAAACTCACTTGCTTTGGTTACGGCTGTTACTACTTTGCCTGGCCACAATCCACTGATATCCACATCTTTAATAGTTTGCAGTGCTACCTCTTTTTGTTCTTTTGTCGTATAGAAAATCTCTGAACGGTAGGATCTTCCTTTGTCATTGCCCTGTCTGTCTGGTGTAGAGGGGTCGTGTATCTGAAAGAAGAACTCCAACAACATTCTGTAGCTTATCTGTAGTGGATTAAAGAGTATCTCTATCGCTTCTGCATGGTCGCCGTGGTTACGGTAGGTCGCATTGGGAACTTCCCCTCCTGTATAGCCCACTCTTGTACTTAGAATACCAGGGAGTTTACGGATAAGCTCCTGCATCCCCCAAAAACACCCCCCTGCCAAAATCGCTTTTTCTTGTTGCATAGTAACCCCTCTTGTAGAAAATATATAAAAAATCTTTTACAAAACATTAACACTTTTTTGATACTATTACATAATTTATACATAAATAGTTATAAAAATTTATAAACAAAGAGAGAAAATGAATAATATACTCAAAAAGTTACTTTTGGTAAGTTTGATTTTTTCAACCTATCTGTTGGGTGGCTTTGGTGATGCCTTGAAGAGACAAAAATTTTTGACACCAGATGAGGCATTTCAGGTGAGTGCTACGCTCAAAGATGATGTAATTCAGACCACGCTTAAAATGGCAGATAAAATTCATATTTATGAAGACTCTTTGCACTATAGGGTCGTTGCCCCAAAAGTAGTGGAGTTGAGTGTTGTTAAGCCAAAACCACAAGAGTTTGATGGAGACAAGGTCTATCAGGGTGTACTTCGTGTAGATATTCCTGCCAAAGAGATAACATCCAAAGTTGCAGGTAATTATACCTTGGAGATAGAGTTTCAAGGCTGTTCGGATGCAGGGATTTGTTACCAGCCTATTAAAAAAACATTCAAATTTAAAGGTGTAGAGCCTGGAATGATAGATAAGGTTTCCGCAGTCATTAAAGAGGGAAACCCTAAAAAAATTGTTGATTTCTTTTTAAATGAAAGCCCCAT
>JALVXW010000193.1 GCA_027038155.1 Sulfurovum sp. | reverse complement strand
GAGTCTGCCTACTCTCAACTCTATGCTGAGGGGTATGTGGAGAGTCGTGCTAAGAGTGGTTACTATGTGAGTGAACTCTTTTTTGATAGCTTTCGTACAGAGAGTTCAAACAGAAGTAGTGACAGCCCAACACCCAAAAGCTACAAATATGACTTCTTCCCTGCACAACTACACAAAGAGGATTTTCCACTTAAGACATGGAAGCGACTTTACAACAAGGTCATTACACAAGAGGTTGACTTTGGAGCTTACCCAAAGGGGCAAGGAGAGTTAGTCTTACGTGAAGCCATTGCTGAGTATCTTAAAAACTCTCGTGGGGTGGTCTGTAGTGTAGAGAATATCATCATTACTCATGGGTTTATAGACTCTATTGAACTCATCGCTAAACTTGCAAAGGCTCGTTATGGTCACTTTGCACAAGAGATACCTGGTTATCATATTGCCCATAAGGTTTTTAAATCGTATGAGTATAAGATGAGTCCCATAAAAGTAGAGGAACAAGGAATTTGCATAGAGGAGCTTAAAAAGAGTCAAGCCCAAATTGTCTACATTACCCCCACGCACCAATACCCAACAGGAGTTACCATGCCTGTGGCAAATCGGCTTAAACTTATTGCTCATATTCGCTCTATTGGTGGGCTTATTATCGAAGATGACTACGACAGTGAACTTGCCTACTACAACCGACCTATTCCCTCACTCCAAGGACTGGACAAGGGTGAAAATGTCGCCTATTTGGGTACATTTGCTAAAGCTCTTTCACCCTCTATTCGTGTGGGGTATATGGTCTTGCCCTCATGGATTATGAAGCTCTACAACCAAAGTTATGATTCACATTTTGCTCGTGTGAGTCTCACTACGCAACTCACCCTTGCTACATTTATAAAAGAGGGACATTGGGACAGACACATACGACGTATACGGATTCTCAACAAAAAGAAGCACCAAGGGATGAAAGAGGCTATAGAGAAATATTTAGGTGAGACCTGCAAGATAGTAGCTCAAGGGGCAGGACTTGCTATACTTATTGTGCCTACTTCATCCTCTTTTGATTGGGAGAGATTGAAAGAGCTAACAGAAAAAAGTCACATACTTATCTACTTGGCTAAACAAGTTAGTGGCGGAGAGTTTCAAGCTGTGCGTATGGGATTTGGTGGGTTTAAACTAGAGGAGATTGACAAGGCTGTTAAGGCTTTTGGTTTGCGTTGGAGGGAGTGCCTGAAATAATCAGGCTTTTAACTCGCTTTTTTATCAAAAAGTCTTAAGAGGTCTGCTAATGTTTGGTGCATCTCGCCACGGTCAACTATCATGTCAATAAGCCCATGTTCAAGCAAAAACTCTGAACGCTGAAAACCTTCTGGGAGGTCCACACCAACAGTTTGTTTAATTACCCTCTGTCCTGCAAACCCAATAAGTGCTCCAGGCTCTGCCATAATCACATCGCCCAACATCGCGAATGAAGCTGAAACACCACCCATCGTTGGATCGGTCAAGATAGAGATAAAAGGGAGTCCTTTTTGGTGTAGTCTGTTGAGTGCTGCGGATGTTTTAGACATCTGAAGCAAAGAGTAGGTACTCTCTTGCATTCTAGCACCACCTGAAGCAGAAACAATGATGTATCCACACTCTTTTTCTATCGCTCTTGTGATACCACGTACAATCTTCTCACCCTCAACAGACCCAAGACTTCCACCCATAAAAGAGAAGTCAAACACAGCAATCTCTACTGGCTCTCCACCAATCGTACAGCTACCGCTCATTACAGATGATATCTTACCTGTTTTGGCTTTGGCCTCTTCCAAACGTTTTTTATATGATTTTTTATCTGAAAATTTAAGAGGATCAACAGGAGCCAAATTACTATCCATCTCTACAAATGAACCCTCATCTACAATGGATGCGATACGTTTTTCTGCATTAATACGAAAATGATGGTTACATTTAGGACAGACATTCTGTTTTGCCTCTACCTCTTTGTAGTACATAAGTGACGTACACTTAGGACACTTTATCCACTGGTTTTGCGTCTCTTGTTTGGTTTCATCTTTTTTAAATAAATTACTAAACATCACCTACTCCTGAATATTTTTAATTAAAGTTTCTATTTTTGATGCTATATTTTTCTCTTTTGATACTATAACATAATCCTCTTCAACAATTACTTCAAGTCCCTCACAAAGTGCCAATCCTGCTGCAAAATCATAAATACGAAACGAACCCACAAAAAGTACATACTTCACTGAACGTGCATACGCTAATGAAAGTGCTACTGCTCCAGGAGCTCTAAATTTAAGATTTTTCTCATCTAAAAG
>JALVXW010000192.1 GCA_027038155.1 Sulfurovum sp. | reverse complement strand
AGTCCTTGTGCAAACGCTTTTTTCTCTGGGCCAGGGACATCTTTCATCTTGGCAAACTCAGCTGCTAAAATACCCTTCTTCCCAAAAAGCTCTACACGTACTTTTTCCAACGTTTCAAGACTGTCTGCTTGGACAATCTTCTCTTCTAATTCTTTCATAAAACCTCTATATGACTTTAGTAATAATCGTGATTTTATCTAAAAGTTACTAATAAGGTGATTTATTGGTTATTTTCTGTGCTATAATTGAAGAAATAAATCACTCTAAAGGATACATCCATGTGCATATTTTGCAAAATAGTAAACAAAGAAATCCCCAACAACACCGTAGCTGAAAATGACAACTTCCTAGCCTTTCACGACCTCTACCCCAAAGCACCCATTCATGTACTCATCATCCCCAAACAACATATTGATTGTTTTCAAGATGCAAGTGCTGAGACGATGGCGGGCATGACTACATTTATGCAAGAGGTAGCTACCAAACTAGGCATAGACAAAACAGGCTACAGACTTGTTACAAACAACGGTGAAGATGGTGGTCAAGAGATAGGACATCTTCATTTTCATATGCTAGGTGGTGGTAAATTGGTATGGGATCATACGCATGAAGATCCTCGTAAGAGTTTATAAAGAAATACAACCATGCCAAACAGCAAAGAGAAAATCAACCTAACACCCAAAGACTTCTCGTTTATCTGCCCTTTAAGTACAGATGAACTTACCCCTATAGAGGGTGGCTATCATTGTGATAGTTGTGAAAAAAAAGTCTATGATGTCTCACACATGACCAAATCTGAATTTAAAACCCTACAAGAGAAAACAAAAGATTTATGTATCTCGTTTAAAAAAGTGACTACTGTAGCTGTGACACTTGGAGCAAGTAGTTGGATAACTGCTTCAGATGATAATGCAACACAAACTCCTTTTAGTACAAGTAATTCTAAGGTAAAAACGATACATCACACAGCAGGCAAAGTAATTAAGAGGATTCCTAAAGAAAATACATTTAAACTAGGAAAAGTAAAAATTACCCCTCAAAACACTAATAATGTTAAAAAAAATTCGACAGCTCTGATGGGTTTTGCAATGCCTCCAGAAGACAACACAGAAAACTTAGCTCAAATCATAGTGGACAACAAAGAAACAAATACTACTAATGATTTACACCCTAACTCAAAAATAGAAAACATCTTTGGTTTAGAAAAAATCTTCCAACCTCAAGACACCAATAAAACAAATACTATCAACGCTTTAACGCCACCAGTAAAGTGTGATATAGAAACTAGTTTAGAAGGTGATAATATAGTGGAGTTAGACTAATCTCATAGGCACAACTATATGGTACGACAAATCACAATAAGGGCATTTCCATTAGATATCGTGTTGATTTGTGCGATGCCAATCATTCCCTACAAGTTTCATGAAAAACAATTTTAAGGGAATCTCTAATGCCTAAACCTTTGAAACACTTTCTTAAAATCAAGTGTTATATTACACTCAAGATCATCAAAATCCAATACCTCATGTGTAAAGTCGGCTACTTTTATAAACTTGCCATCTTTTAGACTATAGACTTTTGCTTTAAGGTCATCAGGATATACAAGTATATAGTACTGAACACCTTCAGCTTCATAGATGTCAAACTTCACTGTTTCATCTTTTTTGGCTGTAGAGGGGCTAAGTATCTCTACTACTATCTTTGGGGCTTTAGTCAAATAGGCTTCATGTTCATCATCACACACCAACACAATGTCAGGTCTAAGCACTGTCTCCTCTGAAACCTTCCAGTCATTCTCATAAGAAAGCATGCACTTAGGACAACTCTCCTCATCTAAACTACTTTTCAATACAAAAAGTAATTCTGTAGCGATATTTTGATGTATTCGCATAGGAGCAGGAGCCATAGAAACAGGGATACCCTCTATAAGCTCCCATTCACCTTCCCAATTGACATAATCATCATAAGTATAGTTAAGTATCGCCACTACCGACATCTTGAGAATCCTTTTTGTTTATTATAGCATATTATGATAGTGCAATGACATACTCCAAAGTCAAAAAATAATTAAGCATCTATCTCCTGCAACTTCAACGCATACTTTGCCACTATCTCCTCATCTACATCAGTTGCAATCTCCAACTTCTCAAACAACGCATCTATTTGCTGTTGCACAAGCCCCACCTCTTTAGAATACTCCATAATGGCATTATTGTCACCCTTATTGGAAGCATCTGCAAGGAGTTCATTTTTCTCAGCCATCTGGGCTTCAAGTTTCTCTATCTTCTCTTCACACTCTTTTATCTCTTTGGTATAGGGCT
>JALVXW010000191.1 GCA_027038155.1 Sulfurovum sp. | reverse complement strand
AAGCTTTTCCTAAACTAGAACTCAAAGAACGCATCTATCACATACAAGATATGTTGCACAAGCATCTGCCAAAAGACTACAGGGAAGCCGTTAATGTACTGTTGGAGGCATTGCCACCTGCGTTAGATAACACTAAAACAGATGATGATTTTGGAGATTTTATCTATGCATCATACTCGGAGTATATTGCTGTGCATGGGTGCTGTGAGGAACACTTAGACTTTTCACTGAACGCACTAAGAGAGATAACTAAACGCTTTTCGGTTGAGTTTGCTATACGTGATTTTGTCAACACTTATCCGACACAAACATTGGTTATGCTGGAGGCGTGTGCCAGGTCTGACAACTATCACGAAAGACGATTGGCATCGGAGGGTTTACGTCCTAATCTCCCTTGGGCTAAAAAATTGACCATAGACTATCGTGAGCCCTTGAGACATTTGGAGCTACTCTATGCAGATAAGACACGCTATGTGACACGCTCTGTGGCGAACCATCTTAATGATATCTCTAAAATTGATGCCCCTTTGGTTTTAAGGACCTTGAAGCGTTGGAAAGCATCTAAGAGGCAAGAGCCAAAAGAGATGAGGTTTATCGTCAATCATGCTTTGCGTACTTTAGTAAAACGAGGAGATGAAGAGGCTTTGGGTATGTTGGGGTATGTGAAAAATCCACCTATAGAGTTAAAAAGTGTGATGCTTAAAACAGCTAGTGTGTCAGTGGGTGAAGCGTTGGAGTTTGAGGTTGAGATAGTTGCATTGGATGATACTGTGCTTATGGTGGATTATGTGATACACTTTTGCACTAAAAAAGGGACACTTAGCCCTAAAGTGCATAAGCTTAAAAAAATGTCTCTAAAAAAAGGTGCGTGTAGCGTACTTAAAAAGAGACACCCTTTTAGAGCCAATATGACTACACGGACACTCTATGCAGGAGAGCATGTGCTGGAGTTGCAGATAAATGGTATGGTGGTGCATCAGAAGAAATTTATCTTAGAGACTACTTTCTAAACTTTTTAAACACAGATGCAAAGTCAATAGAGGTTTTACGGGCTAGATCATTAAAATGATATACTTCTAAAGAGAAATCACCCTGTTTGATGTATTGGTTTTTCAAGTTTATAGACTTTGGCTTTTAAATCATTTAGATAAACCAAAACATAATAAGGTACCCTCTCACCTTTATAAATCTCAAACTTATATTTTTCATCTCTTTTGGCTGTGGATTTACTGATAATCTCTGCAACAATAAATGGTGCTTTTGTAATATGGGCATCATTTGGTTCATCACAAATAAGAGAAATATCTGGTTTAAGGATTAACTTTGATTAAAGTTTTTCTGTTATTATCTGATAAAATTAAGATTATAAGGATTTAAAATGGCAATACCTGAAGATATAGGATGCAGCAACGAAATATGTGTAGATGCACCAAAATGTGAACGAACAGTAATCTATGAAAATGGTACAGCAAGAGAAGTAAAAAGTTTTGGTGGTACAGAAGCCAAAGGGTGTGGAAAGTTTATTCCACGAAAAGATGGAAAGGATGAAAAAGAGGGGTAATTCTTCCTTACTTGGGAGTGTGAACTTTTTGTTTCTGGAAATTATGACGAAGACTTAATCTTCTCATCTGTCAATACCTTTTCTTCATAAACTTTTACGCCCTCTAGGTATCCAGATATTTCTACCTCTTCATACTCTATGCCTTCAGGAACAGCTTCGGAGTGAAGTTGAACCGCACACTGTTTGTAGTTTGGCTCAAAAGATTTAGGGTCAAACTCTGGAATGGTTATGGCATTTATGAGTTGTTCATTAAAGTGAAAAGGTACAAATATGTTTCCCTCTCGTACTGTTTGGCTAACTTTTACAATGATATTATCTACCTTACCACGAGTTCCAGAGAGTGAGATTTTGTCGCCACTTTTTACTTTTAGTTTTAGAGCATCTTTGGGGCTGAGGTCAACCCACGCTTCAGGGGCTAGTGCATCGAGTATGCCTATGGTTCCTGTTTTGGTACGGGTGTGAAACTGCTCTACTGTTCGTCCAGTGTTGAGTATGAGAGGCAGCCCCTTACATGCCATCTCAGAAAGAGGTATCCACTCAACTGGAAGTAAGCTGGCTTTTCCATCGGTTGTTCTGCATGGCATATTGGGAGAATAGAGACGCTTGGTTCCTTCTGGGGCTTGCTCATTACATGGCCACTGTATGCCACCAAGTTGTTCTATCTTCTCATATGACATCTCTGAGTAGTCACAGAGCCGCCCTTTACTTACTTTTTTAATCTCATCAAAGACATCACGTGGAGTCTTTAAGTCTTTAAAAAGTAATGTGTGTTTATCTTCAAAGTATTTAGAAAATTCTAAGACTATGTCAAGGTCGGATAGGCTATCACCTAGAGGTTCTACAGCTTTCTTTGCAAGGTTACAGCGTCTCTCAGAGTTTGTGTAGCATCCTTCTTTTTCAGACCATGTGGCAGCAGCAAAGACCACATCTGCTATCTGTGCAGTGTCAGACATAAAGGCATCTTGCACCACAAGGATGTCAAGTTTTTTAAGGGCTTCACGCAGGGTATTTTGGTCGGGGTAACTCACTAGAGGGTTGGTTGCGACTACCCATAGGGCTTTTATCTCCCCACGGTTAATGGCATCAATGATTTGTGGGTAGGCATACCCACGTTTGTTTGGCACCAAATCTACAGGCACACCCACGATGTCTGCAAAAGCCTGTCTGTCAGCTTCACTTGCGTAGTTTCTATACCCTGGTATAGAAGAGGTAAACCCAAATTCACGGGTACCCATAGCGTTACACTGTCCGGTAATAGACATAGGACTAGCACCTTCACGTCCAACATTGCCTGTAATGAGAGCAAGGTTACAGATGGCAGAAACGGTATCTGTCCCGATGCTACTTTGGTTCACTCCCATTGTCCACGCGGACATCACAGCATCTGCCTGTGAGTAAATCTTGGCGAGGTTGTAGAGTTCTTTTACATCAATGCCTGTGATTTGGGCTACTTCTTGCGGAGGGTAGTTTGCCAGTATGTGCTTCTTGAATTCTACATACCCATTGGTACGTTCACGTATAAATTTTTCATCTTCCCAACCCTGTTCAAAGATAATGTAACATAGCCCATTGATGAGTGCCAAATCAGAACGAGGTTTAAGAGGCACAAAGATGTCTGCCATCTGTGCAGTTTTAGATTTACGAGGATCTACCACAATAATCGTAGGTTTTTTGCCTGTGACAGATTCATTTTTAGCGATGTGAAGCTTTAAGATAGGGTGATTGTCAGCAATGTTCGCCCCTATGAGCATAATAACATCCGCTTTTTCAAAATCTTCATAACACCCTACAGGTCCATCACTCCCAAAGGTCTGTTTGTAGCCCATTACAGCCGAAGCCATACAAAGTGTGGTATTTCCATCATAGTTGTTGGTTTCAAGTCCTAGTTGTACAAATTTGCCGAGTGCATAAAACTCTTCAGTTAATAACTGCCCAGTAGAGATGACAGCCACCGCACCCTTGCCATACTCTGCTTGGATGCGTTTGAATTCATCAGAAGTATGCCTGAAAGTCTCTTCCCATGTACTTGGAGTTAGCTCTCCATTTTTACGTATGAGTGGTGCCTGTACACGTGAGTCTGCATAGACCATCTTATGCTCACTAAGTCCCTTGGGGCAGAGTGTCCCAAAGTTCACAGAGTGAAGAGGGTCGCCTTTGGAGTAAACAGCTTTACCATTCTTCACCCCGATGTACATTCCACATCCTACACCACAGTAACCACAGGTAGAGCGTACCCATTTGTCAGGGGCTTTCTCTTTAGCCACTTTTCCGAAGATGGGGTCATCTACGAGTGCGTATTTGTCTTCTTTGATGTCGAAGCCCAGAAAGTCTTTTGCTTTTTGTATTAAACTCATATTATCCCCTTTCCTAATGTCTCTGATTCCCAGCAAAGAAGTTCCCTGCAAGGCCAAGTGGTACAACTGTTCTGTAGAACAGGTAACGGCCACTTAATTCTGATGCGAATGCACCGAGTGTAGCTATGATGAGTGTCGTAATGGCTAATCCGACTAATCCACTTGCAGTAAACAAGATAGCCAAGAGTGGTAAGCCCAATGCAAACACAGCCAAAGAGTAAACCCTAAACTTCTTAACTCTACCAAAATATTCCTGAAGCAGGATGCGGCTTCTGTTGTATTGGTAGTAGAGTGGGTCTTCTTTGTCTAGGTGTCGGTAGAACATCACCTCTTCTAGTATGACAAGGGCTTGTAGCATACCTACGAGTAGGGTAATGGCTAGTAGAACCATGACACCTTGTGCACCGTTGGCTATGAGTAGTGCTGTGGCGATGAGTAAAAACCCGATGTAGCCTGATCCAAAAAACTTTTTGGTGGTAGCTTTTCTGTTCCAGCTTGGGCGTGCTTTGATGCGGTATATCATAGACTGTGCGTAGATACCGTAGATACCTATAGCTAGGGTGATGGCTTCGACAAAGAGTAGTGCAAATCCACCCACTTCAAAGAAGTAGAGTACCGCTACCACTGAAGCCAATCCTGTAAATGCACCTAACGCGATGGCTTCACGGCTGAGCCATGAGGTACGCCAGTTTTTCATTGCCATCATCGCCATGCCTGGTCTGCCTAAGTGCAAGGCAGAGAGAGGTAGGCCAATGGCAGCAGGCAAAAATGCGAGTATGGCCATGGCTAAATTTGGTTTGGGCAAGTTAAAGCCTAAACTAAAGAGCAGTTGTCCTAAAAACAGAGCCAAAAATGCACCCAAACTTACCTGTGTAAGTACCGTCATAAAGACTAGAGGTAACTCAGGGTGTGCAGGCTTGAGTAGATGTTCATCTGCTATACGTATCTCTTCTCCCTCTTTAAGCTCTGGCAGGGTGTAGCGTGTGGTAGGTTTGGTTATCTCTATATTTGGCAGGTGAGGGGCGACACCCTCTTTTGCCATATCTTTTTCAATCCACTGTTTGACATGAAAAACTTCTATCTCTATGGCATTACTTGGACAGGCTTGTACACAAGCAGGGGTTTGCCCAACTTCAAGTTTGTCCACACACATATGACACTTGGTGACGATACCTCTGTCAGGATTAAAGGTAGGCACTTCATAAGGGCAGTTCCATGTACAGTACTGACACCCGATACAGCTAGGGTCATCATGCCAGACGATGCCGTTATCAAGTTTGATGTAACTCTCAGTAGGACATCCTTTAAGACATTCAGGCTCTATACAGTGGTTACATGACATAGAGTTAAAGAGTTGCAGGGTATCTGGGAACGCTCCCATCTCCATCTCACCTACACGACGCCATTTGATCTCATCTGGGTTGGCATTTTGTTCGTTACAGGCTACTTCACAACAGTGACAGCCTACACAGGCAGTCGCATCAAAGTGGAAACGGTACTGCTCTCCCTCTTTAAGCTCTGGGAGGTCTATAGAGTAGTTACCACACTGCATACCTGTGTTGGTTTTGTGGTTGATGAAGTCTGCTAATGGGGTATTTTTAGTTAGGGGTTCTACAGCCATATTAAACCTTTGTGGGGTGGGCATTCCTGTCCACCATTGATTTGTGTTGTTTTTTTGGTGGGCAGGAATGCCCACCCTACAGATTTATCCATATTTTACACCTCTTTCAACGCTACTAATAATTCAGAGAAAACAGAGGCTCTCTCACTCTTTTTTTCGTGGGTCATATTGTAGATGACTTCTGAGAGTTTAGCAGGTACTTTTGGATTGAGTTTGGTCACTTCATCTCTTTTTATTTTTCTTGGGCGTATTTTTGTAGCCTCTAGTCCATCAATAGATTCAAAACGTTTCTCTCCTGTAAGCAGTTTAAAAAGTTTAAGTCCAAATGCAAAGAGTTCATACTCTTCTCTTTTTGAACTTTTTGGTTCAGCTTCTAATTCAAGCATTACATCTAATCCCAGTTTGTCATTAAGGATATAGTTTATCTTGGTAAAGAATGCCAATGCCTGAAAGCTATAGTTATGTGATAAAAATCTATCATCAAACGCCTCATAGGTTTCACCTCTTAATTTGTGTGCTGCATAAGTTTTTAGAAGATATTTCACATGATGCTTAGCTTCTGTAATGGGTAGTGCTTTGTGTAGTATATGGGCCTCTTTTGCTTCTCTTGTAATCTTGCCACCGATAAAGATATGTACACCATCTACCCGTGCACCATCACTAAGTTTTGCTTTACACCCTTCAAACCCGATGTCAGCTATGCCATGTACGCCACACCCTTTGGGGCAAGCTGACCAGTTCATGCGTACATTGGCATTTTCTATGGCAACTTCAGAGCTTAAAAAATGTGCCATCTCTATGGCATCTGGCTTGTTGGGAATGACACCAAAGCTACAGGTATGTGTGCCTGCACAGGCTATCATATCTTTAAAGTAGAGATTGTTGAACTTGGCATAATGACTTACTACTTCACTTACTTCTAAATCGGCTAGATTTTCTTTAGGAATATTAACAATGTATAAGTTTTGGTCGTAAGTGAGTCTAATATCACCTGTACCATAAGCTTTAGCAACTTTAGCAGAGGCTATTAGGTCTGAGCCTTTGAAGATACCAGATGGCACAATGATTTTGTAGTTAAACAAGCCATTACGCCCTAGTACTTTGTTTGCACCTAAAGCAATATTTTGTGATTGTACCATCGTCACACCGGCACTTGCAAAATTAACTCCAGCCTCTTTTTTGACAGCTTCAATAAAGTTGCTTATTCCTACATCTTGAAGCAAAAAGTGTAGTCTGTTTTTATTGCGATTGTCTCTATAGCCATATTTTTTAAACAGAGTTAAAAGTGCTTCATAAAAAGTAGGTACCTCTTCTGATGTGACAAAGGTATCTGCATCTTTTGCCTGCACGCCTACTCTGGCACCCAAATAGACATTGAACCCAAACATACCCTCTTTTTGAGCCAACACAAAACAGCAGTCATGCCCAAAGATATTACAGGAGTTAGAGAGTGAACCTAATATCCCAGTATTAAACTTACGAGGAAGTGTAGATATCCACTGAGGATTATGGATAATCATCTCTTCAATCTTCTCTATAATAGGTTGTGTTTCTATAACACTATCATAAGCCAATCCATCTAGTGGGTCTGCTACTGTATTTCTAGTGTTGTCTGCTGCTGTTTGAAATGTAGTGAGTCCAACCTCTCTTAGTTCCTTAAGAACTGTAGCTATATTTTCTATCTTGATATAACGCATAACTATCTGCATACGAGTAGAGATATCTATATGGTCATTGGCATATTTTTTGGCTACTTCACCAATGCGTAGGGCTTGGGTGTTACTTAGTTGTCCTGCTGGTACACGCACACGAAGCATAAAATCTTCACCCTTGTCAAAGAGTCCAAAACACTTTAAAAAGTAAGAGGAGTCCTCTTTGCTAAGCCCCTCATAACCTGCTTTGGCTATACTGTCAAGCTTTTTGTAAACACTCATAGGCTCTTTTAGTGCTTTTGTTGTCTCTACTTTATTTACTTTTTTGCTTCTTGCTTCTAAGGCTTTTTCTAAGATAGTCATTGTATTGTTTTCCTGTGTATAGTCCACGAGTAGTGGAAGATATATGTTGTGATTATAGTATTTTTTCTCACACTTTTTTATCGTAAAGTGATTAAAAATTAAACAATTTTAATGATTAAAAATTAATCATTTTGAGATTATAATTTTTTCAAATCTATATTATAATACGCTAATAATTTATTTAAAGGGTATATCAATGGCAGGATTTAAAGCACTTAAAGGGCAGGGGCATTTTCCAACATTGTTCATGGCTTTTCTCTATTTCGATATGAGTTTTATGGTATGGACAATGCTGGGACCTCTCTCTACGGAGATAGCTGAAGCGTTGGCATCGCATGGCGAAATCATTACAGCAGGACAAAAGGCAACACTGCTCTCTTTGCCTATTTTATCAGGTGCTATTTTACGTATTGTATTGGGTTTTGGGGTAGATAAGTTAGGCGCAAAGCTCACCGCACTTATTGCTCAGGCTATTGTCATTGCCTCACTCTTAACTGCTTATATGCAGGGTGACACTATTACCTATTCTCAACTTCTTATCGTTGCCCTTGGGCTTGGATTTGCAGGGGCATCATTTGCCGTAGCTCTGCCACAGGCTGGACAGTGGTATCCACCTAAGCTTCAAGGTGTTGTATTGGGTATTGCAGGGGCTGGAAATATTGGTGTGGTGCTGGACTTTATCTTTGCACCAAAAATCGCTGAGAAGTGGGGCTGGGAGTCTGTATTTGGTGTGGGTGCTGCGATGGCTATCGTAGTATTTGTCGCCTATCTCTTTTTGGCAAAAAATGCACCAGAGTCCATCTATAAACCACGTCCCAAAAAGATTTCAGACTACCTAAAGCTTCTCCGCGACAAAGATACCTGGTGGTTCAACCTCTTTTATGCCATCTCTTTTGGTGGTTTTGTAGGGTTTGCAGGTTATATGAAAGTCTATCTTATGAACAGCTATCAGGCAGATATGTCAGCATTTGGTCTTAATGTATTTAATGAGCCCAATGTGAAGGTCATTGCAGGATATTTTGGAGCTTTGACTATTTTTGCAGGTGCAGTGCTTAGACCGGTTGGTGGAAATATTGCCGACAAGATCGGTGGAGTGAAAGCACTCTACTTTTTTTATGGGGCGGTTGCTGGGCTTGTGGCACTTACAGGTTTGGTAAAACTACCATTTTTTGTAGCGATTGCGGTACTCTTTTTGATTATGGCAAGTTTGGGTATGGCAAATGGAGCAGTATTCCAGTTGGTACCACAGCGTTTTGGTAAAGATATAGGTATTATGACGGGTATCGTCGGATGTGCCGGAGGGCTTGGCGGTACAGCGCTTATCAAGACACTTGGGTGGTCCAAAGGTGCTTTTGACGGTTACTCAGTAGGGTTTATGATCTTTGCAGTTGTGGTTCTGGTAGCTATAGCAGGGCTAAGTATGGTTAAGACCAGATGGAGAACTACTTGGGGAGCTAGTGCAGGTGGGATGATATAGTAGGGGCGAACCTGTGTGTTCGCCCTCCAAAGTGATTTATTGTCCAAAAATTAAGGGTAAACAGATGGGTTTACCCCTACAAGTAATGTTGTTTTAAATTATGTCATAATCCATATCATATAATTTAGAGGTTCCCTTTAGAATATCACAAAGGTAAATCTATGTCCAAACAAAACATACAAACGTCAGGTCTAACACTTGCAAAAGGTACGCAACTTCAAGGAGATGACTTTTTTGAAGTAAAGGTGACGGATACCATTACTGTGGCAGTGGTATGCGATGGTATAGGCTCTGCGATGCAGGGGGCTGAAGCTGCCAAACGTACGTGTCATTTTTTGGTACACGCTCTTAAAAATAGACCCAAATCATGGTCTATGGAAAAATCTATTAAACATTTTATTGAGAATATCAATCGTGTGCTTTACCGTGAGTCTATGGAGGAGTATGAGCGTGAAGAGTTGGTTACGACACTCACACTTGTGGTGATAGAGGGTGACAGACTCTATGGAGCCAATGTAGGCGATAGTCGTATTTACCTCTCTCGCAACGGACAGTTTGCACAGCTTTCGCACGACCATGCCATGGATGAAGAGGGGATGGAAAATGTCTTAACTGCTGCTATGGGGCTGGAAGAGAGTGTAAGTCCCTACTATTTTGAAAACAATCTACAATCTGGCGATAAGATACTTCTGTGTTCAGATGGACTTTACAATGTATTGAGTCAAGAAGAGCTTGCCAAAGATATAATGATGGGGGCATCTTTTTTGGTAAAAAAAGCTTCTAAAAAATATCATGATAATTTGCCAGACGATACAACAGCAGTTGTTTTAGAGATAAAAGAGCTAGACCCACGCCTTAGGTTTAAACAATCAGATTTGATAGTACAGGAGCACTACAGGGTAGGAGATGAGATAGATGGATATAGACTTATGCAACCACTCATTCAGAACAATCGTACCTGGCTTTGTGAAAAAAGAGGTTTAAAGTATGTTATAAAGTTTATTCCCTATGAAGCACTGGAAGATGAGGTGATGCTTGATTTGTTTGTCAAAGAGGTATGGATGGCACAACGACTCAAGGCAGGTTTTTTCCCTAAAGCAGCAGTACC
>JALVXW010000190.1 GCA_027038155.1 Sulfurovum sp. | reverse complement strand
CACTGAAGAGGTAAGCCACGAAAGACCCAAAAGCAGCACAGAGGTAGCAAACGCATAGTAAAAGACCTGTATCCAGTAGATTTCTGGGGTGTAACCATAGTACAAAAACATACCAAACATAAAAAAGATAAAAAAGAGGTGGATGGAGAGTACTGAGAGCAGTGGTATCATAGGCAGTAAGCTAATGCGAAAAACTACTTTTTTAACCAAAAAACTATTTGCCATGATGCTATTGGTGCCAGAACTAATCCCTTCGGCAAAGTAAAACCAAGGAAACATACCCGCCACAAGCCACAAAATAAACGGAAAGTTATCTACAGGCATAGACTTAAAGCCTACTTGAAATACAAACCAGAAGATGGCAATCATCGCAGTAGGTTGGATAAATGCCCAAAAGATGCCAAGCATATTGCCTACATATTTTTGTTTAAAATCATTTTTGGTAAGCGACCACAAAAGCGTCCTGCTTTGAAAAATAGCTTTTAGAAAGTTAATCAAAATATACCTTATTCATACGTAAAAATTAAAGACATCATAGCAAATTTCTTCTTATTCCTCCATTGAACACAACTATATCATACACTAAGTCAAATCATGTTACTATCTTCATAATAAATATAAAAAATCAAGAGAAATAAAATGGATATTTTACAAAGAGCCAAAGAGGTCTTTCGTATAGAAGCATTTGCTATTCGTCAACTAGAGCATCAACTCACCGAAGATTTTGCAAAGAGCATAGAGACCATTCTCTCTATGAAAGGTAAACTGATTGTCTCTGGCATGGGGAAGTCTGGGATTATTGGCAAAAAGATTGCTGCAACCCTTGCAAGCACAGGAACCCCTAGCTTTTTCTTGCACCCTGCCGAGGCATATCATGGGGATTTGGGCATGATAGAAGCCCATGATGTGGTGTTGCTTGTCTCATACTCTGGAGAGACAGACGAGATACTTAAACTCATCCCTTTTTTACAAAACCAAGGCAACAGTACCATCGCTATGAGTGCAAACAAAGAGAGTACACTTGCTAGAAATACACACTACCATCTTGATATTTCGGTAGAAAAAGAGGCTTGCCCTCTTCAGCTTGCTCCCACAAGCTCTACCACTGCCACACTGGTCATGGGAGATGCACTGGCAGTAACACTCATGCACCAAAGAGACTTTAAAGCCAATGATTTTGCCACCTACCACCCTGGAGGCAGTCTGGGCAAAAAACTTCTTACGAAAGTCAAAGACATTATGAGACAAAAGAGCCTTCCTCTTGTACAGACCTCAAGCAGTTTTGCCGAAGTCATCACTACCATGACACAAGGAAAGCTAGGGCTTTGTGTAGTGTATGACAAAGAGCGTATCGCAGGGGTTATCACCGATGGTGATTTAAGACGTGCATTACTACAGAGTGAAAAATCACGTTTTGATTTTACCGCACAGGAGATTATGACCAAAAACCCTAAGTTCACCACACCCGAAGAGATGGCATATAAAGCAGAAGCCTATATGGTAGAGCATAAGATTAGTGAACTTTTGGTCATAGAGTCAGAAAAACTTGTAGGTATCGTACAACTGTTTGATACCAACATACACTAGGAAAAAAAGATGAAAAAGATAGTGGTAATCCCTGCAAGACTAAGCTCTACACGCCTGCCCAATAAAGTGCTACTAGACCTGCATGGCAAAAGTGTTGTGCAACGTGTCTATGAACAGTGCATCAAAGCAAAACATATAGATGCCGTCTATATTGCAACAGATAGTCAAAAGGTACAAGAGGCTTGTCTAGAGTTTACCCAAGATATCATTATGACAAGTCCCACGCATCAATCGGGCACAGACAGAATAGCCCAAGCCGTTGAAGAGATAGCGTGTGATGTGGTCATTAATGTACAAGGTGATGAACCCTTTATCGACCCTACACTTATAGAAAATCTCGCCTACGCTTTTGAAGAAGAAGAGACCTCCATGGTAAGTGCGATGCACAAGATTACAGACCCCAAAGAGCTTAGCAACCCAAATGTCGTGAAGGTCACAGTAGATACACATGGGTATGCCCTTTACTTTTCACGCTCTCCCATCCCTTATCCGAGAGAAGAGTGGGAAAACATCCACACGTTATCTTCTTTGCCCAAGACACTACACTTTTATAGACATTTGGGTATCTACGGATATACCAAAAACTTTTTACTCACCTACGCACAGATGGCACCAAGCTATCTGGAGCGTACTGAAAAACTAGAACAACTAAGAGTACTTGAAAACGGCTACAAAATTAAGATGGTAGAGACCCACTACAACTCAATAGGCATCGATACACAAGAGGAGTATGAGAAGGCATTGGCTGTTTTAGAAAATGAAAG
>JALVXW010000189.1 GCA_027038155.1 Sulfurovum sp. | reverse complement strand
CACCTTCTGTAAAGTTTTTAAAAGAGTGTGCCTATATTCATGACATCGAAACAGATGAGATGAAACAAGATAAAACCAAAAGTTATACACTAACAGGTCGGCTTAAGTTTATGAGAATTATGGGAAAAGCCTCATTCGCTAAAATAGAAGATGAAGATGGATTGGTACAAATCTACTTTAACCGTGATGACCTACCAGAGGGCTACTATAACGATATAGTTAAAAAACTTTTTGAAGTTGGTGATATAATTGAGGTGACAGGTTACCCATTTGTCACAGGAACAGGAGAGTTAACACTTCACTGTTTAGAAGTTAATCTAGTAACTAAAGCCATTATCCCTCTTCCTGAAAAATTCCATGGTATTCAAGACCAAGAGATTAAATATCGTCAACGCTATCTTGATATGATTATGGATTCAGAAGTAACAAAACGTTTTAAATTACGTTCAAGAATTGTCTCTGCCATTCGTCGCTTCTTTGAAGATAAAGGCTTTTTAGAGGTAGAAACGCCTATGATGCACCCAATTCCTGGTGGAGCTAATGCTAAACCGTTCATTACCCATCATAACGCCTTAGGAGTTGACCGTTACCTAAGAATTGCACCTGAACTCTATCTCAAAAGATTGATTGTCGGTGGAATGGACGCTGTTTTCGAGATTAACCGCAACTTTAGAAATGAAGGAATTGATGCTACACACAACCCTGAATTTACAGCTATTGAGTTCTACTGGGCATACAAAACATATATTGAACTTATGGAGCTTACAGAGGAGCTATTTGACTATATTTTCGATACTCTTGGATTGGAGCGAACCTTAACCTATGGTGAGCATGAGATTAACTTTCAAACTCCATTTGCAAGAGTGCCGTGGATTGATGCTATTGTCGAGATTGGAGGTATTCCAAGAGAAATAGCCGAAGATAGGGATAAAGCTCTAGCATTTTTAAAAGAAAACAACCTCAAATATGATGAAAACTGGACACTAGGTTACGCTCAAGCAGAGCTATTTGATGAGTATGTTGAAGCTAAACTTATTAACCCAACATTCATTACTGACTACCCTGTAGACATCTCTCCTCTAGCAAGAAGAAGTGATACAAACCCTGAGATTACAGAGCGTTTTGAGTTCTTTGTTGCAGGTGCAGAGTTGGCAAATGGTTTCTCGGAACTTAATGACCCTCTTGACCAATACGAAAGATTTAAAGCACAAGTCGATGCAAAAGAGGCAACAGGTGACGATGAAGCAATGCACATGGATACAGACTTTGTAAAAGCTCTAGGCTACGGTATGGCTCCAACAGCTGGTGAGGGAATTGGAATAGACCGTCTTATTATGATGTTAACCAATCAACATACTATTAGAGATGTACTACTCTTCCCTGCTATGAGACCAGAAGCACCTGTAGCTCAAACTTCACAAGTTGACCCAACTAAACAGTGTAAAAAGTGTGGACATGATGTACTTGAAGAGCTAAAACCTGCTAAAAAAGGCAAAGGCATGTTTTGTATAGATGTTAAAGCTTGTAAAGACCGAGCTTCAGAAAGAACGTAAAAAAGGTTACAGGAGCATGAAAAAAATAGATATGCTGAAGCATCAAATTTAAATCTAATAAAGATAATTTTTTAGCATTATCAACAAACTCTTTAAGTGCAAGATTATTAATCTCTTTTTTTGTTTTAACCCAAATTATGCAATAGGATTGCCAAAATTAGTGATAGTGCTTGCAGTGTGGGTGTTTGCAAAGAATTGGAGATTAGCCCTTAGGTTAATCGATGATTGTTTGTAAATGCCCACGGTGCAATGACTTTTGCTAGTTTGGTAATTTCTATTGCATAATTTGGGTTCAAAATTTGGGCTGATTAAAAAATTAGATTATATCTCAAAATATGCTATACTTACTAAAAAATTAAAGCCCAAATCTCGAAATAGAATTCTTTGAATTTGCTTTATGCTCGCATTTATGGGGTTTGCATAAAATTTGAGTCGCACCCTTAGGTTCGGCGATGATGATGTAAAGTCATGAATTTCTATTTCGAGATTTGGGTAAAGAAGGAAAAGAGAATGAAAACAAAATATAAAATTAAAATCGTTCTATCATTACTAGCAATACCTGCTCTTTCCATGAGCCTACAAGCTGCAGACTGGCTCTCTATTGCAGGGACTGAACCTTCATTTATTAAAAAAGATGGTAAAAAAGTAGAAAACCATAACAATAAGCCACACTTTTGGGGTTTTATTCAGGTAGGCTATCAAAAAAATTATGGAGATATTTTTATCCCAGGGAAAGGTCCAAAAACTGGTTTGAATTTAACACCATTTTCTATGTTGCCTTCCAGTTTAAATTCTCAATCAGGATTTGAAGTCAATCGTGCAAGATTAGCGGTGCGCGGCATGATGGATAAAGACAATACTTTGGATTATTTCTTTATGACAGAGTTTGGAGAAGACGGTATCACCAAACCAGCAGGACATACATCAAACAACTATCTCACAGATGCCTCTATTACATACAGAGGTATTCCTTACTTCAATATTAGAGTGGGACAATTCAAATACCCAGGAAGTGAAGAGGGATTAAGAGCCGTATTTACTTCTACCTATAGAAACTTTACTACGGCTGGGTCACAACTTTTACTCGAGCGTTTTTTGCCCAACAATGCAAAAGAGATCAAACCAGGTACTTTTCAAGCAGCCCCAGAGCAGTCTGTAGGTGCCTACAGAGACAGAGGTGTAGAACTTTTTCATACGGCTAAAATAACAGACAAAACAACCTTGACATGGGCAGGAATGATAGGTAGTGGTACAGGAATGAGTTCTGCCAATGCTTCAGGAGAACCAACCTATTATGGATACCTTGCAGTTGAGCATCTTTTCGGAAAAGGGAAAGGCTATTACACACAATCCCTTAAAGGGTTTGCATGGTACCAAAACGGGAAAAGACAACTGAACAACAAAGACTATACACGAGAGCGTTATGGTGTTGGATTTAACTATTTTCATAATGGTTTACGTGTAGGTGCGGAGTATATCAAAGCCAAAGGGATGATATACAATGGAGCTAAAGACGTAGATCGTGATCCTTATGGTGTAAACTGGGAATACCAAATCGCTGCAGATAAAAGCAATGAAGCAGATGGTGGCTATGTGAATGTACAATATTTCTTTGTCCCTAAAAAGTGGGAAGCAATGGTACGATATGATTATTTAAATCGTCTCACTAACTCCACTGTGGATGAAAGAAAGTTTAAAACAACCACCATTGGGCTCTCTTATCACTTTAAAGGGCCTACAAGAATAGATGCAAACTATGCCTTTAGAGATGCAGATGCTTCGGACAATGTTAAAGCACAAAAAGTATTGGATCATACAGGTGATCTTCTTTCAATTCAAGCAACACTCAAGTTTTAAACTCCGAGATACCTTTTTGAGGTATCTTACTCTCATAAATTGCAAATTCTATTTCGACCCAAATCTCAAAATAGAATTTCATAACATATTTAGATGAAATTTGCTATAAATACAGATAAATTACTTTCCACAACAAGGAACCCTATGAGCTATACTATAGAAACATTTGACCCAGAGATATTTGCTGCTATTGAAAATGAACGACAGAGACAAACTGACCATTTGGAGATGATTGCGTCTGAGAACTTTACCATTCCTGCTGTCATGGAGGCGATGGGTTCAGTCTTTACCAACAAATATGCTGAGGGATACCCTTACAAACGCTACTATGGTGGATGTGAATTTGCCGATACAGTAGAGCAACTGGCTATCGACAGAGCGTGTGAACTATTTGATTGTAACTATGCCAATGTACAACCACATTCAGGAAGCCAAGCCAATGGTGCAGTCTATGCTGCACTGCTTAAAGCCGGAGAGAAAATCTTAGGAATGGACTTAAGCCATGGTGGTCACTTGACACATGGAAGCAAACCAAGTTTTTCTGGTAAAAACTACTCCTCATTTACCTATGGTGTTGAGCTTGATGGTCGCATTAACTATGACAGAGTCATGGATATTGCAAAGATTGTACAGCCAAAAATCATTGTATGTGGTGCATCTGCTTATGCTAGAGAGATAGACTTTAAAAAGTTTAGAGAAATCGCTGACGAAGTAGGAGCTATACTCTTTGCCGACATTGCACACATTGCAGGACTTGTATGTGCAGGTGAACACCCTAGCCCATTTCCTTATGCCGATGTTGTAACCACCACAACACACAAAACACTTGCAGGACCTCGTGGTGGTATGATTATGACCAATGATGAGGAGATTGCGAAAAAGATTAACTCTGCCATCTTCCCAGGGCTTCAGGGTGGACCACTGGTTCATGTCATCGCAGCCAAAGCAGTAGGGTTCAAACACAACCTAAGTGACGAGTGGAAACTCTATGCAAAACAGGTAAAAGCCAACGCTTCCAAACTTGCCGAAGTGCTTGTAGCACGTGGTTATGATGTGGTCTCTGGTGGTACAGACAACCATCTTGTACTGGTAAGCTTCCTAAACAAAGAGTTCTCAGGTAAAGATGCTGACGCAGCTTTAGGAGCAGCAGGGATTACTGTAAACAAAAACACCGTTCCAGGTGAGACGAGAAGTCCATTTGTCACTTCTGGTGTGCGTATTGGTTCTCCTGCACTGACAAGCCGTGGCATGAAAGAGAAAGAGTTTGAGATTATTGCCAACAAAATTGCTGATGTCCTTGACAATATCAATGATACAGCACTTCATGCCAAAATCAAAGATGAGATGAGAGAGCTGGCTCAAAACTTTGTCATCTATGAAAAGTCTATCTACTAGGTTAAAACAATAAAACTTTTTGATTTAGACTTTACGGTTGACCATTACTACATTAAACGTTCAACGATTGTTGAAAAGATAACCTTCAACAATCGTACTTTTTATGCCAAATTTGAACGTATCAACCAACCCCTTACCCCACTTCTTTTGGAGCAGCATCTACAAAGAGAATATACCATTGCCGTGCCACTACTCAAAGAGAACCTTACAAACTATTTGGTAATAGAGTACAAGGGCAAAGAGTCTCAACGTTTTGTGCATCTTGCTAAGCACCTTTTTAAGACTTTAGAGATTGCACAATACTCCGTCTATGAGGGCAAAGACAAAGAGCGTATTCAGGTTTTTATCTCTGTAGAAGAGATGACTTTAGAGGATGCCCATAAACAATTAACCCTCATCTCTCATGCCCTTAAAACCAAAATGAGTAAAAACTGGAAGTGTCTGCCCAGCACCTCACTCCCTCAAAGCTACAATATTGTTACACTTCCTTATCGCATTATACAAGGGAACCTCTAATAAATTATGCTATAATTTTTGCAAACTTATATTTGGAGAGATGCACCATATGACTGATCATAATCTTGATGACCTTATTATCGATACAGCTGAACTTAAAAGCAGTAAATCAAAAAGCTTTTTAACAATTATTGCTCTACTACTTATTTTATTGATTGTAGCTATTATTTTTACAAAAACATTCTTAAGCCCATCTCCAAATAATGATTTGGCTTTTGAAGAGAACCTTACTACAATGATTGCTCCAGAACTCAAGCCTGAAGAGCCTGCTGTTGTTAAAAAACCTATACAAACAACCAAAGAAGAGACAGAGGAGATAGTAAAAGAGCCTATTGCAGAAAATCTTCAAATTCAAAAATCCGAAATAAGCAAGCCTGAAGTAAGCAATCCTGAAATAGAAAAACCTGTTGTAAAAAAACCTGAAATAAGTACACCTGTTGTTGCAAAACCTGAAATCAAAAAACCAGTTAGAAAAAAACCCATTACCAAACCCCATATAGCCAAAAAGCCTGTTGCACATACAACCACACACCAAACCACAAGCAAAAAATATTATGTACAAGTAGGCTCTTTTAAAGAGCAGCCCAGCAAACAATTCTTAGCCATTATTAAAAGCCATGGCTTTCACTACCTTATTACCAAATCAGATGCGAAAGGGTACAAAAAACTACTTATAGGCCCATACAAAACGCGTGCATCTGTAGATAGAGCACGTGATCTTGTAAGAGACCGTATCCATAAAAGTGCCTTTGTCGTCCAAAAGTAAAAAAATGCACAAAACAATACTCTTTGACCAACTCACACCCGTAGCACTTTATGGCAAAATAAAAGAGCTGTTTCCAAAAGATGTCACCATGCTCTTTGAGTCTGTAGTAAACAACAGTGATGGAAATTTTTCCTTCATTACAATTGGTGCACAAGAGCGTCTAAGCTACAAAAATAGAGTGACACACTACACAGACCAAACAGGCAAAAGCAAAGCTGTAGAATTAGACCCATTTGCCTTTTTAAAAGCGTATTATGCTTCGGTAGATAAAGAGGCATACAGGGCAAAAGCAGCAACATTAGGTTTCTCTTTTGTTGATGGCTTTATTGGGTTTATTGCGTATGATATGGTCAAAGTCTTTGAGCCCACCCTTGAAGAGAGTATGGATAGACTCCTTGACCCTCTTGATACCCCAGATTTAGATTTGGTACGCCCTCAAATCATCATTGCATACTCTCATAAAAGTGCCAAACTTACATTTGTTCTCAATGATGCACGCATGCAACACAAATTAGAAGAGATAGAAGCACTGATTACACACAGTTGCACACCACAACCTCTCAAAGCTGTTAAACTCAATGGAGAAGGTAACTTTAGTATTGACGAGGCACGCTTTAAACAACTTGTAGAGGAGTCCAAAGAGAATATTCGTGCTGGAGATATTTTCCAAATCCTTTTGGCAAACCGCTATACACAAAAAGGAGAGATTGACCCTCTTAGTTTCTACAGAGTCCTACGCTCCAAAAACCCTTCTCCCTACCTCTTTTTGCTAGATTATGAAGAGTTCTCTATCTGTGGCTCTAGCCCAGAAGTAATGGTGCGATTGACAGAGGGAGAGATTTTGCTTCGTCCCATTGCAGGTACACGCAAACGAGGCAAAAATGCAACCAGAGACAAAGAGCTTGAACAAGAGATGCTTAACGACCCCAAAGAGTGTGCAGAACACCTGATGCTCATAGACCTCGGTCGTAATGATGTAGGGCGTGTAGCTCAAACAGGAACAGTCAAAGTAACTGATATGATGCGTGTAGAAAAGTACTCTCATGTCATGCACATGGTCTCAGATGTAGAGGCACAAATAGACAAGAACAAAGATATGTTTGATCTCTTTGCCGCAACCTTTACTGCTGGTACCATGACAGGAGCACCCAAAATAGAAGCGATGAAGCTCATCGCCCAATATGAAGGCTTAAAACGTGGTTTCTACTCTGGTTCAGTAGGATACTTCTCTTTTGATGGAAATATGGATTCAGCCATTGCCATACGCACTTCACTCATCAAACCTGATAGTATTACTTTGCAAGCTGGTGCAGGGATTGTTGCAGATTCCATACCAGAGCTTGAGTATTTAGAAGTCAAAAACAAACTTGGAGCACTGCTGGCTACGCTTAGAGAGATGGAGAAGATTTAAAATGGCAAAAGAGATATTTGCCATTTTTGGAAACCCTGTTTCTCACTCCAAATCCCCACTGATGCATAATCTTGCCTTTAAAGGGCTTAAGTATGATGCGTGCTATACCCGTTATCTTTTAGAAGATGGTAACAGACTCAAAGAGACTTTTTTCCGCTTAGGACTTAAAGGTATCAACATTACCGTACCACACAAAGAAGTTGCCTTTCATGCCTGTGATGTACTAGACGATTTTGCTAAAAAAATTGGAGTAGTCAATACCGTCGTAGAACGTGAAGGAAAACTCTGCGGATACAACACCGATGCACCAGGGTTTCTCAAAGCTATCTCTGAGTTTAAAGATGTCAAAACCGTACTTTTTTTGGGTGCGGGGGGTACGGCACAATCTACCTCCTGCATCTTGCGTGATGAAGGCTACGAAGTCACCCTACTCAACAGAAGCCAGGGACGTTTAGCCAAATATAGAGCTGATGGATTTCAAACCTATACCTTTGAGACCTTTGAGCCACAAGCGTTTGACCTGATTATCAATATGACTTCCGCAGGGCTAGAAGATGAGAACCTACCTGCACCCAAAGAGATATTGCAGCATATTCTACCACATGCCAAAGCCTGTATCGATGTCATTTATGGCAAAGAGACACCTTTTTTGAAGCTGGCAAAAAGCCACAAAAAACCTACCAAAGATGGCTCAGATATGTTACTCTATCAAGGGATTATTGCTTTTGAATACTTTACCAATCAACGCTACAGTTTTCACGAGATAAAACCTTTGATGCAAAAGGCATTTGATTTCAATTAACCTTTAACCTTTATAATCTACCCATACAGAAGGAGTCTAGCCATGATTAATATATTGATGATAGAAGATGACCCAGAGTTTGCAGAACTGCTTACAGAGTATTTGGCACAATATGACATCAAAGTTACTAACTTTGAAGATCCGTTTTTGGGGCTTAGTGCAGGGGTTAAAAAGTATGATTTGCTCATCTTGGACTTGACCCTTCCAGGCATGGATGGGCTAGAGGTCTGTGAAGAGGTGGTACGCAAATACAATATGCCAGTCATTATCTCCTCTGCACGTTCAGATATACAAGATAAGGTAGATGCTCTTGCTATTGGTGCAGATGACTACCTGCCTAAACCCTATGACCCCAAAGAGATGTATGCACGTATTATGTCACTGCTTCGTCGCTACTCCAAATCAAAAGATACCAATTTAAACGCACCCAAAAGTGACTTTGAGATAAAAGGGGATACTATCTATTTTAAAGGTGATGCCCTGCATCTGACTCCTGCCGAATTTGAAGTACTCTCTTTGCTTGTCAAACATCAAGGAGTTACACAATCTCGCGAACAGATTATCAACACCTCTGGCAACATGAGCATAGACTCCCAAGGCAAAAGCCTCGATGTGATTATCTCTAAAATACGCAGTAAGCTCGGAGAGAAAAACCCAGATGATGCCAAACGTATTCAAGCTGTACGTGGTGTAGGATATAAACTTGTTTAACGGCTTTACTTCTCTTAGAAGTAAAATTCGGCTCATCTTTTCACTGATACTGGTTTTACTGGTTTTTTTATTTGTGGGATCCATCAAATATGATAGACTTAAATATGATGAAAATAATGAGATGCATGAACGCCTTGTCTCACACTATCTTTACAACTACTATCTCATTTACGGTAAAATAGATGAAGCCTATTTGGAATCTCAAAACTTCTCTCTCATTACAGATAAAGCAAAAATTGTACAAATAGAACACTACTTCAAAGAGAAAGAAAAGTATAAAAAATATGCTACAGATACCTATAAACTACAACGTATTATTCTAATCAACAATGATAGATTTCAACTCTTTTTGCAAAATAAAAATAAACCTCAATTCCCCTTTAAGCGGATTATAGTCTTTAGTATGGTTTTTCTTTTGATGCTTGTACTCTATTCTTGGGTACTTAGAAGCCTCAAACCACTCAATACACTCAAAAACCAAATTAAAACATTTTCAGAGGGAAATTTAGACATTCACTGTAGCAGCGAAACAAAAGATGAAATAGGTGAAGTAGCAAACGAATTTAACCATGCCGTAACGATGATACGAGAACTGCTACAATCACGCCAACTTTTCCTACGTGCCATTATGCATGAGCTTAAAACACCCATAGGCAAAGGAAGACTTGTTGCAGAAATGCTTCCAGATGAAAAAAACAAAGCCCGTATGCACAGTATTTTTGAGAGACTCAATCTTCTCATTGACGAGTTTGCCAAAATAGAAAAAATTACCTCTAAAAACTTTAAACTAGCTATGAAACCCTATAGAATGTCTGATCTTATTGAGGCAAGTATTGATCTACTTATGCTTGAAAATGCCAAAGAGCACATTGAACTGCAAATTATAAAAGATTATCAAACAGAGGTTGACTTTGAACTCTTTACACTGGTGATTAAAAATCTATTAGACAATGCCATCAAATATGCTCCTGATAAAAAAGTGCTCGTACAGATAAGCAACCATAAAATAGCTATTGTAAATAAGGGTGAAAAACTTAGTGAACCACTAGAAAACTACTTTAAGCCATTTCATACTTCTCAAAAAGGCTTAGGATTGGGGCTCTATATTGTAAAAAGTATTTTGGATATTCATCAAAAAGAGTTAAGTTACAAGCATGAAGATGGTAAAAACATCTTCATTGTCTCGTAATGTTAGGCCTCAGTAATCGTGTCTGAAAGCATAAAAGCAAG
>JALVXW010000188.1 GCA_027038155.1 Sulfurovum sp. | reverse complement strand
TTTGATAGATAATTATAACATTTATAGGACTAAGAGGGGCTTTTTTGAATATTTAATTTAGCTTAAATTGTGGGTTGTTTTTTGGAATCTGCAAGTGGCTCTAGGTTCAATTCATTTTTTAATGCATGATATGTCCTAGCACTACATGAAGCAGAAGATATACTAGTCCCATAAGGGGTCGCATACAAGGTAATATGCATTAAACTAAAAAATATAAGTATATACCGAAAAATAAACATCTTTTTCCTTCCTAAATCTTACTGTTGTAACTAATTAATGTTACAACTATACCCAAACACCATGATAAACCATGATAAAAACCAAAAATCCCTAAATAAGTTTAAAACCCTCACCATAAACAGTATCTATAACTCCAGAAGGTAGCTTCTTGCGTAGCTGTTTGACCTGTTGCCTTACAGAATCTATAGAAACCTCTGCATCAAAATCATCTTGCCATAACCTCGCCATAATGTCTTCGTAACTCACGGTAGCCCTATGATGCTCTACCAATAGAGCCAATAACAAAGACTCCTTATGTGTAAGCACTATACGCTCTTGGTGTTTGTAAAGTTGCATCGTCTCTACTTCGTACTTGTAGTCATCTCCTATCGTCACTACCTCTGTAGCACTTGCTTGAAGTCTGTGACTTAACGCATCGAGTGTCTCTCTGAATGCTTTAGGTTCTATGGGCTTAATGAGGTACTCTGTAAGATTAAGCTTCACCGCTCTAAGCATTTTAGGCGTATCACTGTATGCCGTAAGCATCACTATAGGTATTTGAGTATCCATCTCTCTCACCTCTTCAGCCACTGCCAACCCACTCATATGAGGTAGGTCTATGTCAAGCATCATCACATGTGGACGATGCTTATGGTAAAGCTCTAACGCCTCTTTACCATCAGATGCCACATGCACCTCTTTGAAATAACGCTGTAAATACCCCAATACTATCTCCTGTGTATCTACATGATCCTCTGCATAGAGCACACTATACGCTCCCAATATACTTTTTGTCATTCTCTTTTCCTCCTATATGGTTATACTAAATTTCGCACCTCTTGCTGTATTGGTTACACTAAGGCTACCTTGCATGTTGGTCTCTATCATTATCTTGGCAACATAAAGCCCCAGCCCAGTACCCCCTGACTGCTCTTTGGTCGTAAAGTATGGGTCAAACACTTTAGGTAAAATAGCATCATCTATCCCGCCTGCATTGTCTTCTATGTCAATAGTAAGCTTCTCTTGCTCTTTGTGTACCTCTATCCATAACATCTTGGGATAAATCTCTTTTTGTTTCATCACCTCTAAAGCATTGGACAACACAATAATAAAAGTTTGTAATAACTCGTTTTTGTACCCTACTATCGTGTCATCTTCACACTTTTCGTAGTGAAGGGCTACATCTTTAAGATTGTTTTTTAACAGTGCCAGTACAGACTGAAGTATTTCGTCTACACTAAATCGTGTGGATGCTCTTGTCTCATGAAGCATTTTTCTAAAGTCATCAATGGTTTGTGACATATGTGCCGTTACACCTATGAGACGTGTGAGCTTTTCATCAATATCATTAGAAAGATGCCCCCTCTCATCTAACGTATCTTCTAACTCCATAATAAGCATATTGGACTGGTTGAGTGGTTGTCTCCATTGATGAGCAATAGCATCTATCATCTCACCCATATTTAGCATACGCTGTTGACGAAGAAGCATCGCTTCTTGCTTCTCTCTTTTTTCAATCTCTTGGGCTATTGTGGCTTGGTAGGTATCTTCATCTTGTTCCAGTTTGTTAAAAAATGAAAATAAAAAAATATCAAAAATCAACATAGAGGTCACAAAGGTAGCTACAGCATGTCCAGAAAATCCTATACCTATGGTAAAGTGCATAGTGATGATGATAAAAACAATAAGCAACGTGATAAAAACCCCATATCGCTTACCTAAAAACATAAACGCTGCCACAGAAGTAAAAAAGAACCACACCAAACGAAATTCATCAAAAGTAGAACTATACGCCATGACCGAAAAATCTACCACAGAAGCAAGTGTAGCTATCTTGGCAGAGAGTTCAAAATGATTTTTGTTAGATTTGAGTAAAAAATAGCAAGAGAGTGTAGTAAAGCTGTAAGCAAAAAGTGTATAGCGATAATACTCAGTGAGAGGAAATACACCCCAGATAGAAGCAGTAGCCTTAAAAAATGTATATCCTGCTGTTGTAAGCAAGATAATATTTAACAGATGTATATGAAATGTCCGTAGTGTCTCTTTTTCATTTGTAGCTATATCCATCTTTTTCCCTCTTCCCAAAACTATATATTTCATAGTATGCCTCAAAAAAAGTTTAATATATTTTAAAATGGGGGGGG
>JALVXW010000187.1 GCA_027038155.1 Sulfurovum sp. | reverse complement strand
CCACTACCTATGGGGCAAGTGTGAACGTATCTCTCCTGAAGCACCTGTGCAGATAGTTGCGATAGACAAAGAGACCTCTGTGCTAGGCGGTGCAGGAAATGTCATACACAACCTCATAGACCTAGGATCCAACGTAGAGGTCATCTCTGTAATAGGAGATGACGAGAGTGCACAAGAGCTTAAAGATCTCCTTGCCAAAGCCAAAGTATCTTCTGATGGACTTATTGTACAACCACATCGCAGTACCTCTAAAAAAAGTCGTATTATCGCTTCGCAACAGCAGGTGCTTCGCTATGACAAAGAGACCACACATCCTATACAACGAGAGCAAGAAGCAAAAATAGTTGCTCATTTTAAAGCAAAATTGGCTCAATTTGACATCGTGATACTCTCTGACTATGGCAAAGGGGTGCTTACGCCTACACTCACACAATCACTTATTGCTCTGTGTCATGATGCAGACAAACAGATTCTCATAGACCCCAAAGGGGCTGATTTTTCCAAATATAAAGGGGCGACACTTCTTACTCCCAACAAAAAAGAGGCTATAGAGGCTTCAGGCATTGACATCGTAGATGATGCCAGTTTACTTCACTCTATCAAACAGATAAAAGAGCTTTGTGAGCTTGATATTTCTCTCATCACACTTAGTGAAGAGGGAATTGCACTTTATGATAAGAGTTTACGTATCCACCCTACTGTAGCACGTGAAGTTTTTGATGTGACAGGTGCAGGAGATACAGTGATAGCCTCTTTGGGCTTCGCTCTAGCCTCAGGCTACGATATAGACCAGTCAGTCAAATTTGCCAATCTCGCAGCGGGTGTTGTTGTGGGCAAAATAGGCTCAGCCACTGCCACACTTGATGAGATTATAGAGTATGAATCAAGTCTGCACAAATCAACAAGCAATGCACATATCAAAACCCTTGAAGAGATAGCCCTATTGAGTAGCGAACTTAAAAAGCGTGGCAAAAAAATTGTCTTTACCAACGGCTGTTTTGACATCTTGCATGCAGGGCATGTAAAGTACCTTGAGGAGGCAAAGAGTTATGGTGACGTACTTATTTTGGGGCTTAACTCAGACAAGAGTGTACGCAGACTCAAAGGCAAAAACCGTCCTGTAAATACCCAAGAGGATAGAGCCTATATTTTGGCTGCACTTGAAGCAGTGGACTATGTAGTCATCTTTGAAGAGGATACCCCCTATAGACTCATTAAGGCAGTTACACCCAATATTTTAGTCAAAGGGGGTGACTATGAAGGCAAAGAGGTGGTAGGTCAAGCTATTGCTGATGAACTACGGCTGGTTACATTTGTAGAGGGCAAAAGCACCACAAAAATCATAGAACGGATACAAAATGATAAGTGTTAATGAGATAATCACCAGAGAGTTTGAAGCACATTTAGAAACTGTCAAGGCAGTCATAGGCAGCATAGAAGCACCTCTTGAGGAGGCGTCCAAGCTCATCGTAGAGACACTCAAATGTGGAAACAAAGTACTTCTTTGTGGCAACGGTGGAAGTGCTGCTGATGCACAACATATCGCTGCAGAACTCACAGGTCGCTACAAGTCTGAGCGTAGAGGTCTGCCTGCTATTGCCCTCACCACTGATACTTCAGCACTTACTGCTATTGGTAATGACTTTGGCTATGCTAAGGTTTTTAGCAGACAGGTAGAAGCCTTAGCCAACCGAGGTGACCTACTCATAGGCATTTCAACCTCTGGAAATTCAGACAACATCCTTTTGGCACTCAAGACGGCAAAAGGGCTAGGGTGTACAACTCTGGGACTCTCAGGAGGTGATGGTGGCAAGATGAATGGGCTATGTGATATAAACCTTGTCATACCCTCTGATGACACCCCACGCATTCAAGAGATGCATATACTTTTGGGGCATACGCTTTGTCAGATAGTGGATGATAGGTTTTAACCCAAATTACATAATTTGGGTTTAACCCTCTCCTACATCTGCAAGCGTTAGTGCAAAAAGCACGTTAACCCCATGCTGCATAAGTACTTTTTGGGCCTCTTGCAGAGTGATGCCTGTTGTGATGATATCATCTACCAAAATAACATCTATATTTTTCTCTCCTGTATATGTAAAATTACGGGGATTTTCAAGACGAAATTGTAATGTTTTGCCTGCGTAGTTTACCCTGTTTTGTGCCATAAGCGAAGCGTGTAGCGGGATGGAGGTTTTTGTCTTCATCGCATGTGTCAAGAGTGCCACATGTGCATAGCCATGCTTTATATGTTCATCTACACCAACAATATAGACATCTCCATCATCATGCTCTATAAACTCCTCTATAAAAGGTTTGAGCGTCATGCGTGCCAATGCCTTATAGATACGATACCCCTCTGGTTT
>JALVXW010000186.1 GCA_027038155.1 Sulfurovum sp. | reverse complement strand
AGGCAAACGATACGATGGTGGTGACGGTGCATGGTGGGGTAGATGCCAACCAAACAGACACCACTCCACCCACCATCACCCTCAATGGTGATGCAAACCTCACTCTGGAGCAAAACACCCCTTACACCGAAGAGGGTGCAATGGCGGTAGATGATGTGGATGGTACTCTGACAGTAGGCATAAGTGGAACAGTAGATACAAGTAAGGTAGGGACATATACTCTTACCTACACAGCTAAAGATAAAGCAGGGAATGAAAGCAGTGTTACAAGAGATGTAACAGTGGCAGAAAGTACAGGCACACTGACACTCACCACGCTTAGCCTAGAGAGCAATGCAACCACCCTTAACAAAGGTGAGAGAGCCCAACTCTCTGTAGTGGCTACCTACTCAGACCACAGTACTAAAGCAGTAGATGCAAACATCACCTACATCATCACCCCTGCACAAAATGCAGAGGTAAACGGTACCACGCTTACAGCTCTTAAAGATGGCAGTGTGACAGTGCAAGCCAAAGTAGGTACGATACTTTCAAATGCCATAGACCTAAACATCATCTGGGTCGTCAATGGACACACACTTCCACCTGAGCCAGACCCACAAGTGAACAATGCTACGCTTCTTGGGGTAGATGTGAACAAGAATGGGGTGAGGGATGATGTGGAGCGGTGGATTTATGAGGAGTATAAGGATAAGCATCCGATTTATATTGATATTGCGATGCAGGCGGGAAGGGCTTATAAGCTTGTGCTGGAGACTCCTGAGAAGGCGAAGGAAATTAGGATGAAGGTAAATGCTCCTTTATTTTGTTCGTCATATTATGAATTTGAAGCACAATTTTTTAACGATCCTATTCTTGTACACGAAAGAATAGACACACCAGTAGAGAGTAAATATTTTAACAACAAAAATAGAAATGATGTATATCGGCAGTACGATCACTTATTAAGTGGAGATAGTTACTCTTTACCAGAAGATAATGAAATGAAGTCATTATGTGATTTCAATACCTCCAAATATGATAAGGAATAGAGATGAAAAAGATATTATTTTTACTCCTTGTATGCTTATTTCCCCTGTTTGCTTTTGGGTCAATTAATGAGTATTTGACTGATGTCTATTTTGGTAATGGCATCCTGACAAATGAGAAAAATGCGACAGCGAATACAATTTTACTAAAAAGATCTATCCAAAAAGATATTTATTTGATGAACTATAAAGAATATAAAAAACATATTGGAAAAGTAAAAGATGCCTACAACGATACTTTTGGATTTGGATGGGACATTCTTGAAAGTTATAGTCAAATTGTTAATACACAGGGATTTAAAGACTGGTGGGTAAGCCATCTGCTTCCCGGGAACAAACAAACAGCACATCAAGCAAATATAAAAAAGCAGGTTGATGCTTATGAAGCCAGCATCAAAGATGGCCATAAAGTACTTGTAGTAGCCCACTCCCAGGGAAATCTATTTGCTCAAGAAGCGTATGAAACACTGGGAGAGAGAAGTGAAGATCATAATAATTGGCTTCAAAAATATTTTGAAGCAGTCAGTATTGCCTCTCCTGATATAACTACAGACATTAAGCCAAATATGCCTCCACGGATTGGATGGGATAATGATATGGTAGCAATTGGGGGCGGGAGTACATCTAAAGAGTGTAATATAAGAAAAGTAAAATGGGATGATGCACATCCCGGAGTGCAAGCTTCTAAACCAAAATATAACTATGTTTCAAAAAGTGACTTGAACAAACTTTATGCTCACAAATGGAGGGCAGTTGAAGGTTGGTTGCAAAAACTTGACAGCAATGTTCATGCATTTACTTTTTATATGGGGCAACATATTAAAGATGGAGATACCGGAGAAGTATTTTTAAATCCTTTTACAGGCAAAGAGATGATTGATAATACGCTTAGACCTGTTATTATGGGTCAGATTAAAACTTTATTAGAAAACCTAGATAGAATTCCTTCCCAATGGAAACCCAAAAACCTAGGTTGTATCTGTAAAGAGAAATACGCCAAGATGACGCATAAGTTTGACCCAACTGGGATGAACCAGTACCTTTCAAATGAAAAAGTTAAAGATTTTAGAGAAGGGGAAGAGGGGAAGATATATAAGGCAGACGCAGGAGATCATGCGGTGTATGTACGTGCTTTAGATGGAGACAGAAGTGATGATGGAATCTTTACTGTGGAAGAAGTAGACCGTGATGATGTCTGTTACGTGCTTAAAGATGATGCTTCTGCTGAGATTGGGAAGATAGAGGGATCATTTGAGCCTCTACTGTACCCCAAACAAATAGCCATAGAGGCTAATCTTACATGGACCAATATGGAAGCTGAGTTTGAACTAGAGGTGCAGATGC
>JALVXW010000185.1 GCA_027038155.1 Sulfurovum sp. | reverse complement strand
CAACCTGCTCTTTTTGGGTTTGTAAATGGATTGGCGATTGTGATTGCTATGGCACAATTGGCGTTTTTGGCTCCTCAAAATGTAGAGCAGTATGACTCTTGGATGGAGGTAGTCAAAGCAAGTTTTTCAGAAAATTACATCATGTATATGATTATTCTCTTTACCATGGCTACCATGCAGTTTTTACCCAAAGTCTCCAAAGCAGTCCCTGCTGGGCTTGTGGCTATTGTGGTGGTGACTTTGGTTGTTCACTTTGGGCATATCGAGACCAAAACCGTGGGTGATTTGGCAGACCTCTCTCATGTCTCTTTTCCCTCTTTTGTCATGCCTTATAGCGATATATTTACATGGGAGTCTATGATGGTCATTTTGCCTACGGCTGTTATTGTGGCTCTTGTTGGGCTTATAGAGTCTCTACTTACCCTCTCTGTACTCGATGAGATGGGTGGCAAACGTGGTTCCGGCAACAAAGAGTGTGTGGCTCTTGGGGTAGGAAATGCTACTTCTGGACTCTTTGGGGGTATGGCAGGATGTGCGATGATAGGACAATCGGTTATTAACTTTACCTCTGGTGGACTTGGTCGTTTGTCTTCGTTTACCGCAGCAGTTTTACTGATTATCCTTGTGGTAAGTTTTTCAAGTGTGATTGCAGCGATTCCTGTAGCAGTACTTGTGGGGATTATGTTTATGGTAAGCATCGGTACCTTTGAGTTCTCGTCTGTCAAGCGTCTTAAACACATGCCAAAAGCGGATGCTTTTGTGCTCATTGTTGTCACTATTGTCACTGTATTTGCAGATTTGGCAGTAGCGGTGATAACAGGTATTATTATCTCTGCACTTGTTTTTGCCTGGGAGCATGCCAAAATTATCGCACACACCAAAGAAGAAGATGGTAAGAAAATCTATGAGCTTAATGGTCCTTTGTTCTTTGGCTCTGTTACTTCATTTAATGAACAATTTAATATAACCAATGACCCCAAAGAAGTTGTTATAGACTTTAAAAATGCACGAGTAATGGACTCTTCTGGTGCAGAAGCGATTGATGGATTGACAGATAAATATAAAAAAGCAGGTAAAAAGCTGACCCTTCGTCACCTCTCTGAAGATTGCAAACGACTTCTGAAAACAGCAGGTCCTTTTTGTTCGTACGAAGAGGATGATCCTACCTACAAAGTAGCTGCAAACGTATAGAAAATTATAGGGTTAAAGTAAAAATAGCCCTATCATAAACAAGAAAAAAGGCAACAGACCCCAGGCATATTTTTTATCTTGGGTTTTGATAGCCCTGTAGATACTCCAAAAAAATACACCCAATGTCAAGAAAAAAGCAATAACAATAAAGTTCCCCTGCATCTTACTTCTCTCTCTCTTCCCGCCCTAGTCTATCGACCATTTTAATACTATCTAGGGCGTTGTTCAGTATCTTTTTGGTAGAAGTAAGAGGCTTCATGCGTAGATTGGTCTGCTTTTTGTCCAGACTCTCATCCATCAAGACCTCCATCACCTCTTTTTCTAGCTCTTTAACAATTTCATTCAGTTTTGATTCTATAAAATCTATATTCATATTATTTAATATTCCTTATTATATTTTACTTCTGTTTAGGTCTAAAGATTTTAATCACCTCTTCATTGGCTTCCATATAGTGTCCGCCTACAAGGTCTATACAGTAGGGAACGGCCGGAAAGACTGCGTCCAGACACTCGCGTATAGACTTTGGTTTCCCAGGGAGATTGATAATGAGTGAACCATTACAAATCCCTGCTGTCTGACGAGAGAGAATAGCCGTAGGTACATACTGAAGGCTCACCGCCCTCATCTGCTCTCCAAAGCCCGGAAGGAGTTTTTGACACACATTTTCAGTCGCTTCGGTAGTCACGTCACGCATTGCTGGCCCTGTGCCACCGGTGGTGACTATAAGGTCACACTTTTTGTCACGTGAGAGTTCTACAAGGGTTGTCTCAATGAGGCTCTGCTCATCAGGGATACATCGATACTCATACTCGCACGCATTAAGCAGGTACGCTTTCATCGTATCCATAATTGCCACACCTGAAATATCTTCGTAGATACCTTTACTTGCTCTGTCACTTGTGGTCACTACACCTATTCTAATTGTATCCATATCTATTATCCTATTTTTAAAAGTATTTTATCTAATAAAGTTGTACTCAAAACACGCTTTAGATAGCCTAAAAGATAGGTGGCTTTCGTGATGTAGTAACGTGGTTTTGGTCTTTTTGCCATAATAATTTGATGTACGACTTCGGCAACGGCATCTGCCTCTTCATTAAAGGGAACTTTGCTTTTGTCAGCACTGAGACTTTGAAGATACTTCTGCTTAAAGCGTGAGTGCTCTATATCTACATGCTCTTTGA
>JALVXW010000184.1 GCA_027038155.1 Sulfurovum sp. | reverse complement strand
CACTAGAAGATACCTTTGCAAACCTCTGTGCGATGGAGCCCGATGGCATCATCGTGCGTCATGCCAAAAATGAGACCCCTCAACTCCTCGCCAATATGCAAACCACCCCTGTGATTAACGCAGGAGCAGGAAACTATGCTCACCCTACACAAGCTCTGCTTGATCTCTTTACAATGGTAGAGTATTTTGGGGGAGAGGTGAAAGGCAAAACCATTGCTATCGTGGGAGATATTGTAAGTTCAAGGGTAGCAAGTTCTGGTATTCGTCTCTTTAGGCGTATGGGGATGCATGTTTTGCTTGTTGCTCCTGAACAGTTTATGCCAAAGAGTGACTTGCCACAGTACAAAAACCTAGAAGAGGTGATGGACAAGGTAGATGTCATTATGAGTCTTCGTGCCCAACTAGAGCGTCACGAGACTGAACTCTTTGAAGATTATGATGACTATGCAAAACAGTACTGTATTACCAAAGAGCGTATGGGCACAAGAGATATTTTGCTTCTTCATCCAGGTCCTGTGATGAGAAATATAGACATCTCCGATGAGATGCTTGAAGACCCTCGCTGCAAAGTCTTAACACAGGTAAAAAATGGTGTCTTTATGAGAATGGCCATACTCAAGCTTTTACTTTTAGATGCATAACGATGTGGCATAACAAAGAGGAGGGATTTGACAAGATCGACAGACTCGGTCAATCACGTACCCCCTTTCTTTTTATCGTCTCCTACGACCAAAACAAAATCTTTGCCAAATCTCTTGATAACTTAGATAGTGACATCTACTACAAACTAGAGCAGTGGCGTAACTACCCTGTACAAAAGCGAGAGAAGTCTTATGCTTTTGCCAAATATCCTGTTGATTTTATGACCTACCAAAAAGCTCTCAACAAAATCGTTGAAGAGATACGCTCAGGCAATACCTACCTACTCAACTTTACCTTCAAAACACCCATAGAGACAAACTACACCCTTAAAGAGATATTTACCTACGCAAGGGCAAAGTTCAAGCTCTACTATAAAGATGAATTTATCTGTTTTTCACCTGAACGTTTTGTGGAGATAGAGGGCAATACCATCGCTACTTACCCTATGAAAGGAACCATTGATGCAAACATCCCACATGCAAACAAAAAAATATTGGCAAACAAAAAAGAGATGGCTGAACATGTGATGATAGTAGATTTGATGCGTAACGACCTAGGTATCGTTGGCTCAGAGGTAAAAGTAGAGAAGTTTCGTTATATAGAAAAGATAAAAGCTGGCAATAAAGATCTGCTTCAAGTGAGTTCTAAAATTACAGCCAAACTCCCCTCCAACTGGAGAGATACCATTGGCTCACTACTTTCACAACTTCTTCCAGCTGGGTCTATTACAGGTACACCCAAAAAGCGTACTGTAGAGATTATAGATGAGGTTGAAAATTTTGAACGCAACTTCTATACAGGGGTGTTTGGTCTGTTTGATGGAGCCTCACTTCGTTCAGGAGTCATGATACGTTTTATAGAAAAAGAGAACCAAAAGCTTTACTACAAGAGTGGTGGAGGCATCACCATTGACTCCGATGCTAAAAGTGAGTATAAAGAGCTTATTGATAAAATCTATCTACCCTTTTAAAATAATTTTTATCCCAAATTATGTAATGGGGAACCTCTAACCCAAATCATGAAATAGAAATTCATGACTTTGCATCATCATCGCATTCATAGATTTTACATAAAATCATCGCCGAACCTATGGGTGCGACTGCCCGCAGGAAATGCCCTTGGGATACAAATTTTATGCAAACCCCATAAATACGAGCATAAAGCAAATTCAAAGAATTCTATTTTGAGATTTTGGATTATAGCTTATGAGTACAAAAAAACTAAAATGGAAAAAAGATAAAAAAAGTTAAATCACTAGAGAGAGATGGTGTTTGGAGATAGAGTCACAAAAGACCTCTGGCTCCAAAAAATTATATAACAACAATATTTTAATAGAATTTTATAACCAATCCTTAATGGTCAAATCCGTAAGTGTCCCGCTTTCAACAGAAAGAGAGCTTTTAAGCAGCTTCTCTTTTGCTTCTATCTTCTCAAGTAACTCTTTTGGCTCAAGTTTGTGTTTACTTGCAACTCTTTCGATTTTTTCGTTAGAGTTATGTTCATTCTTGGCACAACTTATAATGCTATTCTTCAAGGCTATGAGATGATCTTTATTGTGGCGTTTGAAAGTATTGTATCGTCTTGTAGGTAATGATTAAGCAGAGTGTGACCGCTTATATTCTTGTAAGCAATATCAAAGTTACCTGCTTTAAGAGCTTTAAGCACCAATTCATCTTCACCAAGTGTTGCCAATTTTTGAGCTAAATTCATTCTGCTTAGCCCGAATTTTCTATCAAGATATTGTTTGATGATAG
>JALVXW010000183.1 GCA_027038155.1 Sulfurovum sp. | reverse complement strand
CTACAAGTGTGCCCGTATGATTCAATTAAGCTGGAAGATATAGATGGTAAAGCAGGTGTAGGAACAGCATATATTGATCCGTTGGCACGTGGGTGCTACCTTTGTGAAGCTTTTCCTTGTGTGCTTGCCTGTCCTACAGGTGCACTGGATCATGAATCAAATGTGATAGAAAAAGTACATATGGGTATAGCAATTGTTGTCAATGAGAGTGCCTGTCTTGCCTTGGAAAACAAAAAAGTAACCAAAGATATGATTGGTGAAATTTATGACCATACGGAAGTGATTTCTGAATCAGAACGTGTGAACAGGCAAGTAGAAATATTTGATAATGATCCTGAAAAAGTGATGTTGCAAAAAACACTTTTGAAAAAACTGAGTAAACAGGAAGGGAAGAGTTGTAGTCTTTGTGCAGACCTTTGTCCTTTTACACCGGATCCAAGTGCAGCTATTGGTATGGTTAGTAAAAATGGTGGACTTTTTCCAGAGATACGTGATGCCTGTGTAGGGTGTGGTGCCTGTGTAGAACTTTGCCCTACCAAAGTATTGCAAATCCTGCCATATGCAACGTATGCCGATGTGTACGAAAAGAAAAAAGGAACAAACCATGTTTAGAGGATCCATGATCTTTTTGTTAGGTACTGCTCTCTTAGTGTTAAGTGGTTGTGGCAATGAAAAAACAAAAACACAAACAAACGAAGTAGTAAATTCCAGTGGGATTGTTGTAACAGAAGATGCTGTGAAGGCATTGAAAAAAGAGACAAAGAGTAAAGAGAACAGCGGACAGTTCTATTACTCTTATAATAAAGAGAAAGATAAAGAAGTGGGGCAATATAATGCTGATACTTCTAAAGTAAGAACAATATTGGATGCATATAGGGATATTCGATCACCTTATGAACGTGTACAGATTACATTGATGATACAGCAGTTAAGTCCTGATTATAAATTACTGTGTTCTGCTTGTCATGATGACTATGCCAATGGTGTGGTAGGTCCTGCACTGTTAGATAAAAATGCTACTTTTATTTTTAAACAAATTAATGCATTTAAAACAGGGGAGAGAAAAAATCCTTTGATGAAACAACTAGTCAATCGTATTGATGAAAAACGTCTTAAAGCGATTGCCAAAGAGATAGAGAGATTTAATAGACAAATTAAAGAGATGAGGAGTAAACGATAATGAAACATATACTAGCAGCAATAGCAACACTTTTAGCCGTAGGAGCAGTATTTATGGTCTATACATCAGACACTGAAGTGCATAAAGTAGACGAGATTGGTAAAGTCATTGCCAAATCGCAGATAAAAGTAAATTTGGGTAATGATGTGGTGCAAACACAGCAGAAAATAGAGACTGCATCAAAGGAAGAGATAGAAAAAGAGCAAGCAAAAAAGAAAAAAGAGCTTGATGATAAACTTAGTGCACTCAAAAGTAAAGCAGGAAATATAGCCGCATTCAAAGTAAGCCCTCTCTATAAGCAAAAGTGTGCTTCTTGTCATGGTGTTAATGGCGAAGGAATTATTGGACCTAAACTTCTTGGTAAAAGTGCAAATGAAGTACATCAGGCATTGAGTGATTTTAAATCTGGTAAGAGAAAAAATTACGTCATGTATGGATTACTTAGTAAGATGGATGAGACACAACTAAAAGCACTTGCTGATGAAATAGGTACATTTGAAGAGAAACTTAAAGCATATCAGGCACAGTAAGCCAAAAGGATAAGAGATGGATAGATACAACAGCAGTATCAAGGAGATCGTGAATGCCTCTTTGTTAAGCACACTGTATTATAAGACCAAAGAGGGTAAGTTCAGGTTTACAATCAGAGCATGGAGATGGTTGAGTATTTTTATTGTTAATTTACTTTTTTTCCTTTCGTTCCATGTTGATATACAGATGCTTGAAGGAACTTTAAACGGTTCGAGGCTTTTTGGGTTCCACCTGATTGATCCTTTTACAGCACTTGAGATCTTCGCGGCGGAACATCATTTTCACATTAATGTGATCATTGGAAGTGTAACGCTGATCGTTTTTTATTTTCTTGTAGGCGGGAAAGCCTACTGCTCATGGGTCTGTCCTTACGGATTTCTCAGTGAGATAGGAGAGCGTATCCATCAAATATTGGTACGTAAAAAAATTATTAAAGAACATAAATTTAATCCCAATATCCGTTTTATTTTTTGGGCTATTTTTCTTGTGGCTGCGGCTATAGACAGCTATCTTGTTTTTGAAGTAATCAATCCTATTGGATATGTGAGCCGTGCCATTACTTATGGGTGGAGTTTGGCATTTATTTGGGTTTTTGTCGTGCTTGGTATAGAGATATTCTACTCCAGAAGAGCATGGTGTAAATATGTCTGTCCTGTAGGAACTACCTACAATATGCTAGGCTGGGTCA
>JALVXW010000182.1 GCA_027038155.1 Sulfurovum sp. | reverse complement strand
AAGTATGCCTACTACTATTTTTAGGGTTTCTCTTGTTTGTTGTTTCATGTTGTTTCTCCTTTTAATAAAAAAGCTTAATAATCCACTTATTCTCTATGGAACGCATCAACTCAAACCCACCCTTATGGTGTCCACCACCATCCACAAAGCTAATCGTCACACTCGCATCACCAGCTTCTTGGTGGGTGCCTTCTATTTTGTAGGTACGACTATAGATGCCTTTGAGAAATGCAGTCGCATCAGGATTGTCATAGAGCATGGCTAGTAGCTTTTCATTTGCACCCACAAGCTCTGAGACTTTGTCTTTGTCGTCTGCTATAAAGGCTTTAATGAAAGCATCTACCACATTGCTTGGTCTTTGTGTGTTGGCATCTGTGGGGGCGTGGGTATCGACTATCACTTGTGGTCGTACCTCATTTCTTACTATGACTGTTCTATGCTTGATGGATACATTTTTATTTTTATCTTCTGCACGATAGGTTATGGTATATGTACCAGGAATAGAGGTATTAACACTCCCCTCTATCTCCACAGATATATCTCTATCAACATTATCTGTTACTATCGCTCCAGGTTCGTTGTAGGTGTAGTACTTATAAAGCGTGAGTGGATTTTTACCCTTTAGTGTAATCACAGGAGCTACATTGTCTCCATTGTTTACATGTGTAATACCATAACCTTGTACTATAATATGTATAAACTCTCTAGAATAGATAAAAAATTTACTCACATCTCTGCGTGACATACCATTACCCAATCGGGCTATATAGTTATTTCGTTCTGCTTCATCAGGATTGCGATTGAGTAAGGCTTTGTAGAGAGCAGAGACAAACGCACTGTCTGAGAGATGACGATTTTTAAATTCATTCTCTTTTAAAAATGCATCAATCACATCTTCAACACTATGTTTGTCAATGACTATCCAATTTGTCCAATCTAGTAATTCACTTGTACTTATCTGATGGTTTTCTCTACCAAGTAGATGCTTGTAAAGATTCCATATAAAGTAGCTAATCGCGGGTCTAGAGATAGTCACATCGGTTTTTGCTCCTAAGGTATGACCACTTCTATCTGTTATGTGAAGTGAAACATGATAGGTTCCCCAACTGTATCTTGAGAGATCTAGTGTACGACTTTGCCCTGCAACCTTAGAGCCTATCTTCCATACGTACTGCGTGGTATGAGGTTGATTATTGATTGCCGTTAAGTGATTGGCACTGTTTTTGATTGTGACATTTGGAGTATCGTTGGCTCCATTGTCTGCTTTTTTGATACCATAACTGGCTACATGGTTTTTAAACTCCTGACTATATATAAAACTTTTGACAATGTAGTAACGTGAAGTACCTAAACTTAATTTAGCATTCCAATAATTAAGTTCTGCATTGGATGGTGTTTGTTTTCTTCCTAGCACACCTTTATAGAGTACTTTAAGATACTCCCAATTTGATAGCCGTTTGGCACTAAATTCTGGTGAATAGATAATATTGTTAAGATATGTTTCGGCACTATAGGTACCTTTTTGTAATCTTATAGCCCACCAATTTGTATCTTTTGGCATAGGCATGCGACCCAAGAACAACTCAAACATTTTTCTTACATAGGCTCTTTGTCTGCTGTATGCATCTACGGAGTGTTCTATACCATACCTTGCACACAGGTTGTAGAACTCTTGCGAATACAAGAACCCATGTATCACTTCTGAACGAGGTGTACCGTTGTTGAGTGCTGTTGTCCAAAAATGGTACCCTCCACTGTCAGCAGCTCTACCCAAAAACGCTTGGTAGAGTATATGCACAAATGCTCCATTACTGGTATGCCTATTGGTAAACTCTTGAGAGTAGATGAAACCGTTTGCAATATCTACCCCCCCAATTTACCCATTAAGAGGGCTTGCTTCCAGTAGTGTAACCCTCCTGCATCTGCATTTCTGTTGAGCACCTTCACATAAAATCTTTTGACAAAACTTTCAACATTTTGTTCTTGTGTTGCTGCTTGCAGTGTGGATGTTGCAAAAAACAGACCCAACACATACCCTATAAGCACTATCTTTTTAAACATTTTTTCTCCTTTTACGAAAATTGCTCTCTTTGTTAGTGTATCATATGATGAGCATACCAACACTATACCAAAAAAGTAAAAAAATGCAAAATTTAACGAAAAAACGTATAGGGAACCTCTAATATTTTTATGAAAACAGTAAAGGAAGTATTACCCCTTTACCTTCCCTTCAGGCTCCACAAACTCACCCTTAACCAGCCCTGCCTCATGTAAAAACTGTGAAGGTTTGTAGTCTATCTTTTTGACTCTGTCAAATTTGGCAAGAGAGAGATAGAGCTTGTCTTTTGCTCGTGTGACTGCTACATAGAAGAGCCTACGCTCCTCTTCGATACTTGACATC
>JALVXW010000181.1 GCA_027038155.1 Sulfurovum sp. | reverse complement strand
ACCTGCTCTTTCCTCATCATGAAAATGAAGCAGCTCAGTCACGTTGTGCTACAGGGCATGAACTTGCCAAATACTGGATGCACAACGGCTTTGTACAGATAGATGGAGAGAAGATGAGCAAATCTTTGGGAAACAGCTTTTTCCTCAAAGATGCACTGGCACTTTATGATGGTGAAGTGCTACGCTACTACCTCAACTCTGTACACTACAGAAATGATTTTAACTTCTCAGAAGAGGAGTTGCAACTGAGTAAAAAACGCCTGGACAAACTCTACAGACTCAAAAAGCGTGTTAGCCCAGGTAAAGCTTCTGCACCCAATAAAAACTTTAAAAAAGCACTCCTTGAAGCGATGGGGGATGACCTCAATATCTCTGTTGCACTCTCACTCATAGATGAACTCATAGCCAACACCAACGATGCACTCGATAGCAACCCAAAGGATAAGGGGCTTAAAAAAGAGACCTTGGCAAACATAGCATTTATAGATGCACTGCTTGGTTTTGGGGGCAAAGAGCCCTTTAGTTACTTTCAGATAGGGGTAGATGAAGCACTAAAAGCACAAATAGAGCAAAAAATAGCCCAACGCAACGAAGCCAAAAAGAACAAAGATTTTGCTACTTCAGATGCACTAAGAGATGAACTGACAGCGATGGGCATCGCCATTATGGATACACCAGATGGCACACTTTGGGAAAAAATATAAGATGAAAGAGCTCTTTAAACACTACCTGCCCTACCTTGCTGGCTACAAAAAAGAGTTTACCTTTGCACTTTTTGGTATGCTCGCCGTCGCCATAGGCACCACAGGAACAGCCAAAATTGTACAACCGCTCCTTGATGATGTATTTATCGCTAAAAATGATGAAGCTCTGATTGTCGTACCCCTGCTTTTAATTCTCGTCTTTTCTCTTAAAGGGGTAGGACAGTATATTCAGACCTACTATATGTCCTATATTGGACTGGATGTGGTAAAAAAATTACGCAACACACTTGTAGAGCATCTGACCTACCAAGATATGCAGTTTTTCCAAACCATACACTCAGGGGAACTGCTTTCACGTATTACCAATGATATTGGACGCATCCAAAATGTCGTAACCACCATGATACCCTACTTTATTCGTGAAGCCTTAACCATTGTGGCACTTACTGGGTATGTCATCTACCAAAGCCCCAAACTTGCATTCTATTTTCTAATTATTATGCCTTTGGCACTCTACCCGCTGAGCCGACTGGCTAAAAAGATGAAAAAATACTCCAAACTTTCCCAAGAAAGCACCTCTACTATGACAGCACGTTTGGGTGAGATATTTTCCAATATAGAGGTTATCAAGTCCAACTCTACACAAGATTTTGAAGCCAAAAAGTTTAAAAAAGAGAACCAATCTGTCTTTAACTACCTGCTCAAACAGGTCAAAATCAATGCACTGACCACACCTGTAATGGAGATATTGGGCTCCATAGCCATAGCGGTCGTTATTTATATAGGCTCTACTGAGATACTTAAAGGGAACATGAGTTCTGGTGAATTTGTCTCTTTTGCTGCAGCACTTTTTATGCTCTATACCCCTATAAAACGTATTTCAAAGCTTTACAACCAAGCACAAGATGCCATTGTAGCCAATGAGCGTATGTTTGAACTTCTAAACAAACAAAGCACGATTCATTCAGGAGAGCAGCCTCTTAAGGAAACCATAGAGCATGTTGCCTTTAAAGATATTGCACTGGAGTATGAGGGCAAAGTAGCACTGAGCCAGATTAACCTTGAAGTCAAAAGAGGTGAGAGCATTGCCCTTGTGGGAGACTCAGGTGCAGGAAAAAGCTCTTTTGTTAATCTGCTTGTACGTTTTTACAACCCAAGCCATGGTACCATCACCATCAATAACACAGACTACCAAAACTTTACACTTGACTCACTGCACCACAAAATAGCCTATGTGACACAACGCATCTATATCTTTAACGACACCATCGCGGCCAATGTTGCCTATGGCTCAGAAATAGACAATGCCAAAGTAATAAAGGCACTACAAAAAGCCCATGCTATGGAGTTTGTAGAGAAGTTGGATGCAGGCATAGAGACACTACTCTCAGAGAGCGGAGACAATCTCTCTGGCGGACAGAGACAACGTATTGCTTTGGCTCGTGCACTCTACAAAGAGCCTGACATACTCATACTCGATGAGGCAACCTCTGCACTGGACAATAAAAGTGAAGCCCTTATCAAAGAGGCGTTAGAGGCACTGAAAAAAGAGATGATTACATTTACCGTAGCCCACAGACTCAGCACAGTAAAAAATGCCGATATGATTTTGGTCTTTGAGGCTGGAAAGATTGTCTCAAGAGGCACAGACAAGACACTCAAGGCCTCATGCAGCATCTACCAAAAACTCTCCCAGGAGAGTTAAAAAA
>JALVXW010000180.1 GCA_027038155.1 Sulfurovum sp. | reverse complement strand
TGGGGCTTTCGTATGCTTTGAAGCACGATAAGCATGTGAGGGTTGACATCTTCTTTGAACGATATAGCTCTAATACGCGTGCCATAGTGCAGATACTCTCTATGCTTTTACTGGTGATACCCTTTTCACTACTCTTTTTAAACGATGCGTTTGATATGACGATGCAGTCTTATTTGCAACATGAAGTCTCTTCTGACCCTGGAGGGCTTACAAATCGTTGGCTTATTAAGGCGATGTTGGTGGTAGCGTTTGTGTTACTCATACTTCAATCTCTCTCTGAAATACTCAAAGCGTACCACGCACTAGAAAATAAAGCCACACTCATTAAAACCCTCGTAGGGGTAGCCCTCGTGGCTACTCTTGTCTATGTGGCATGGTATAACCGTATGGCATTTTGGTTTGACCCTGTGTTTTTGATGTTTGGGCTTGCTTTGGTGTTGTTGATGGCAGGTTTTCACGTGGCATTTGTTTTTGCTGGGGTGGCTCTGTTCTTTGCACTCATCGCAGATGAAGTAGGGTTGGGGGTGCTAGAGATGCTTCCTTATCGAACGTACGGCATCATGGGTAACGTCACGCTCATGGCTGTGCCACTCTTTATTTTTATGGGGCTGATACTTGAAAAGTCCAAAATGGCAGAGGGGCTACTGCTAAGTATGGGGAAACTCTTTGGCTCTGTACGTGGAGGGCTAGCTATCTCTGTGGTGCTTGTGGGGGCGATACTTGCTGCGAGCACTGGTATCGTAGGAGCATCGGTGGTGATGATGAGTCTCATTGCTTTGCCACTCATGCTCAAACATGGTTACTCTCCTGCCTTGGCATCTGGAAGCATAGCAGCTTCTGGTACGCTAGGACAGCTTATACCGCCGTCGATTGTTCTCATTATTCTTGGTGACCAAATGCATCTAAGCGTGGGTGATTTGTTCCGTGCGGCGGTGGTGCCAGGATTGTTACTTATTGTACTGTATATTCTCTATATTCTTATTATCTCTTACCTCAATAAAGAGATTGCTCCTGCTATTACTTCGGATGAGCCGTATGGTGAGGTGCTAAAAGAGGCGATAAAGGAAATTATCCCACCTCTACTCCTTATAGCGGTAGTGCTTGGCTCTATCTTTGCAGGGATTGCCTCTCCCTCTGAGTCGGCTGCCATTGGGGTGCTCGGTGCTGTGACATTGGCTATAGGAAAACGCACATTCTCTTACGAAATGTTACGTTATGCGAGTATAGAGACAGTCAAACTCACCGCGATGATATTTATGATACTCATCGGTGCTACAGCATTCTCACTGGTATTTAACGAACTGGGTGGGGGAGACATGGCATTAGCGTTCTTTGCAGGAGACATGGGAGACAAATGGAGTTTCATCCTCATAGCGATGCTTGTTATTTTCTTGCTAGGCTTTTTTATTGACTTTATTGAGATAGCCTTTGTGGTTGTACCCATCTTAGTGCCTATCGTTGCAAGCTTTCATATAGACCCCATCTGGTTTGCCATACTCATAGCCATGAACCTACAAGCCTCATTTCTTACACCACCCTTTGGCTTTGCCTTGTTCTACTTAAAGGGAGCAGCGGGAGATAAGGTGAGTACGGGGAGTATCTATACAGGGGTTGTACCATTTATCGGGTTGCAGTTGTTGGCGTTGTTGATGATTGTTTTGTTTCCTGATTTGATTTATCTGTTTGGGAAGTAGGGGATGTCAAAAAGAATAGAATATTTGAAGCAGTTATTGAAAAATTTTTGAAGGAGTATTGCCTGAAAAATCAAAAGAGGACAGCTCTCAAATGAAGTGGATGTGTTAGCTAATGGTATATATTGGACTGATGAGGGCTCAGATGATATTCATAGGGATTTGAATAATGCTTTTCGTTTTGTGTTAAATTATAGAACTTCCCTGCTTATTAATAAAAAACGAAAAACAAAGTAAATCCAAAGAATTCTATTTTAAAATTTGGGTAAAATACTTTATATTTTAGTATGTTTAGTGTAAGATTTCGGTTTTAGACTTTGATTTGAGGATAGAATGATGACTTATCTTATTGTGCATACTATACACCTTTATGCTGCTTTTATTTATGGTGGTTTTTTGATTACCGATAACCTCTTTTTGGTACATATTAAAGAGTCTTTTTCGCAAGATGAACATGCAAAGATTAGAGAATCATTTATGAAATATGTCCGAAAAGTGGTGCCACCTAGTCTTATTGTTGCAGTAGTGAGTGGATTATATCTTATTTCACAAGTGTTTGGCCCCATCTCTGATGAGGGTATGTCCACTTTTCAAATGGCGTTAGCTCTTAAAGCATTTTTAGGGATTTGGCTAGGATTACGAGGAGGTTTGCAGGTTTACTTTAAAATTCAACCTTTTGTATTTAAGAGCCATCTGTTGCCTTTTGCTTTTGTTGTTACAATTATC
>JALVXW010000179.1 GCA_027038155.1 Sulfurovum sp. | reverse complement strand
AATTTTCTAAGAGTTTTACTAACATTGCTCTACTTTTTTAACAATTATATCAAAATTAGGATTATACTCCTAATTTTTAGTATATTTTTTAGACTCAACCCCTAATAAAATCTTGCATAATTTTGTAGTATCGTGCATCATCAGAGATATCATTATGCCCCCTATGTTGTATCATATCTACTTTTAGCTGTTCTTTTTTAAATGCATCTATCAATTTTTGTGAATATTTACGAGGAATAACTTTATCATTTTGTGCCAATACAATGAAAGTCTTTGCTTTAATTTTCGATACAAGACTCAAAGAATCGTAAGTGTCTTTTAGTAGTAATGATACAGGGTAGAACGGATAACGTCCTTGTGCTACATCTGCTATACTGCTGTAAGGGGTAATGAGAACCAGCTTACTTACCTCTCTTTGTGATGCTACATAGACTGCCACACCAGTACCCAGACTACGTCCACCTATACTAATGCGTTTATGCTTCTCTTTTACTTTGTCATAAAGTGCCAAGGCATCTGAAAAAATAGCCTTTTGACTAGGTTTACCTGTGCTGTTTCCATACCCTCTATAATCCATCAGATAGCAGGTAAAATCTGGAAACTGTTGGGCAATATAGTCAGCACTCTGAGCCATAGACTCCCCATTACCGCCAAAATAGAGAATGGCATTTTTATGCCCCTCATTAAGTATATGCACCACCACTTTGGCACCCTCACGGCTAAGCACCATCTGGGGATAGTCTATTTTAATATTAGGTGTGGGATGGTAGAGTAATTTGTCTTGAAAATGATAGAGTAATGCACCCATAGCAATGTATCCAAAGAGCAAAGTAAATAACACGATTTTACTGAGTCGTTTTAACATAAACACTCTTTTGCTTTTCGTATATCTATAGCTATCTGCTGCTTAAGTGCATTTAGGCTCTCAAACTTTTGATTGACACGTATAAATGCTACAAATTGCAGAGCCACACTGCCCTGCACTACACCTAGCTCTTTGTCTAACATATAACTCTCTACTGCAAAGGAACCATCGGTAGTAACCCTATGCCCCAAAAAGCTTACAGAGTCCAGCCACTCTCCTTTTATATAGGTACGCGTAGCATACACGCCTTCCAAAGGAAGCTGATAAGATTCTACTTTCAGGTTAAGTGTGGGAACAAGCTCTTTTTTTCCAAGCCCCTGCCCTGAGATAACTACACCGTCTATGGCATAACTTCTACCCAATAGCCTGTTTGTCATCACTATATTACCCTCTTTCAGATAGCTTCTAATCGTACGGGAGTGCACACTCACACCATCGATAGAGACTTCACCAACAATCTTAACCTTCCCATTAAATACTTCACCCAATGTCTCAGCCGTACCGGCTTTATCTTTGCCAAAAGCAAAGTCATAGCCTACCACAATAGTCTCTAGCTGAGGAAAGTCTATTTTTAGATTCTGCACAAAAGCTTTGGGAGTTAACTCCTTAATTACATCAAAATGGTAAAAACAGCACACTTTTTGTGTAAAATTCGCACGTTTATATCCAGGGGTCAAATAGCCACTATTACGCTCAATAATCACAAGGGCCTCTACTTGTTCTATAAGTTTTTGATGGGCAATATGTATCCCATCGAACGAACCAATGGCGATGGATTGTATAGTGTTGTTATATTTCAATCATTTCTCCGTAGGGGGCGATTGCCATCGCACCTTTTATTAAACATTTCATAGAAAATCTTATTTTAACCAATTTTATCATGTGGTGCGATAGCAATCGCCCCCCTACATTTTTCTAAAATGGTAAAAATATTCCTGATTTCCCTCTTTACCTGTCACTTTGGACTCACTCTGATAGACTTCATCCCAGCCAAACCTCTTAGTTTCAGCCTCAAAATCCTCTTTGCGTCTGACAATAGCATCTAAGTCCTGTACCACACCTTTAGAGTCACGCTTCACATCTTTACCTACTTCAAACTGTGGTTTATAGAGTATGACTATGTCACACCCCTTACCTGCCAACCTATCTATATCATCGGTTATTTTTAAAATAGAGATAAACGATACATCACAAGTAATGAGGTTAAAAATCTTCTTACTCTCAAACTCACGAATGTCCGTACCCTCATGCAAAAAAAGTTTCTCATTTTGACGCAAAGAGATATGCAACTGTTCACTCCCCACATCTACACAATCAAGCGAAGCTACATCATTTTCAAGCACTATTTGGGCAAACCCACCCGTACTTGAGCCTATATCTAATGCTACTTTGCCTTTCATATCTATAGGATGTTCCATTAAAAAGCTCTCAAGTTTACGAGCCGCACGACTCACATAAAACTTCTCATTTTCCACATCCACCACTGAGTTTTTATCTACCTTGGCAGAAGCCTTGGCTTTCTTACCATCTACAGTAACCTTACCAGCCTTTATCGCCTCATTCGCACG
>JALVXW010000178.1 GCA_027038155.1 Sulfurovum sp. | reverse complement strand
CAGCTTGATGATGTAATAGCAGGGTTGGATTTGGGACTTGATACCCTTGTTGGAAAAGATGGTATCAAACTTAGTGGAGGACAAAGACAGCGTGTTGCCATTGCCCGTATGATTTTGAGTGATCCCAAAGTGGTCATTTTTGATGAATCTACATCGGCACTGGATGTGCATACGGAGGAGAAACTCTTTGAAGCACTACAGGAGTTCTTGTCTGAAAAAACAGTCATTACCATTGCACATAGGTTGAGCACTATTAAAAGTGCTGCGTTTATCTATGTGCTTGAAGAGGGAAAAGTAGTAGATAGCGGCTCACCACAAGCGTTGTTGTCTAAAGATGAGAGCTACTTTAGCTCAATGATATAAAAAGGAAAACATTGGATATTTTTCAAGCGATAATCATAGGGATTATTGAAGGTTTTACAGAATTTTTGCCCATCTCTTCTACAGGGCATATGATAGTAGCTTCACAGTTTTTGGGTGTTGACCAAAATAGTGTGACCAAAGCGTATGAAGTGATTATCCAATTTGCAGCTATTTTGGCGGTGATACTCGTTTATAGAGAAAAAATTACATTGAAAAAAATAGATTTATGGCTCAAACTTCTTGTAGCCTTTTTCCCTCTTGCTATCGTTGGCTTTATTTTTAAAGACCAAATCAAAGCACTGTTTAATGTCGAGACTGTCGCATGGATGTTTATTGTTGGTGGGGTTATTTTTTTGATAGTTGAGTATTTCTACAAGCCTAAAGAACATACGGTAAAAGAGGTAGAAAAAGTTACTTATACCCAAGCATGGTGGGTTGGTTTTTCTCAAATATTTTCACTAGTTCCCGGAACAAGTAGAGCAGGGGCAACTATTATTGGTGGTATACTTTCTGGACTTGATAGAAAAACTGCTTCAGACTTCTCTTTTTTATTGGCTATTCCTGTCATGGGTGCTGTGAGTGCCTATGATTTACTCAAACACTATAAAGCGTTTGCTGATGCCAATTGGGTAGCATTTGGTGTAGGATTTGTAGTCGCCTTTATCGTCGCATACATAACTGTTAAACTTTTTTTGGTTTTTATACAAAAATTTACGTTTGTACCTTTTGGAATATATCGTATTCTTTTTGGTATTTTTTTATTATGGATACTGTAGGGTGGGCATACCATTTCAATCAATGCCCACGCTACATTGAATTTATAGAGCCTCTTGCGAGAGCCTTTTTTAAGTTCAAAAATTTTTGGACATAGATTTTAAGGATAACTATGAAATTTTCGGAATTCAACTTTCACCGTGATATCGCAAAAGGTGTAAAGATAGCAGGGTTTAGAGAACCAAGCCCTATACAAGAAGAGGCGATACCAATCATTGCTTCAGGTTCAGACCTTGTAGGACAAGCCCATACAGGTACGGGAAAAACGGCAGCGTTTGGTTTGCCAATGATGGACAAACTTGCACGTGGTGAGATAGAGCGTGCGTTGGTTATCACTCCTACACGTGAGCTTGCTACACAGGTCTCTGATGAGCTTTATCACCTAGGGCGTTTTGCAGGTATCCGTACCCTAACTGTCTATGGTGGTGTAGGGTATGGGCGTCAAATTGCACTTATCCATAAGGGTGTACAAATTGTTGTGGCAACACCAGGAAGACTTAAAGACCTGTACAAAAAAGGCAAAATTGATGTATTTAACCCTGAAATAGTCATACTCGATGAGGCTGACGAGATGCTGGATATGGGCTTTTTGGAGGAGATTAAAGAGATATTTGAGTATATCCCCCAAAATAGACAGACGTTGCTCTTTTCCGCAACGATGCCAGAACCTATCAAAGCGTTGGCAAATGATATTTTGTACCAACCTCAGTTTATCTCTGCTGTAGGCGATGAAGAGACAACAAACAATGTAATTGAACAGCGTTACTATATGATAAATGAACATCAAAGAGATGAAGCGTTGGTCAAACTCCTTGAGACAGAGGAGACCAATAAATGTATTGTCTTTTGTCGTATGAAGCGAGAGGTTGATAGACTTACCGAGCACCTTCAGGCACTGGGGTTTCATGCTTCCGGACTTCATGGTGATTTGGAGCAACGTGACAGAGAGGCTATCATCAAAGAGTACAAACGTGGGCAGACTAAAATTATGGTAGCAACCGATGTTGCCGCACGTGGACTTGATGTCAAAGATGTGACACATGTCTTTAATTTTCATATCCCCTTTGACCCCCAGTCTTATGTGCACCGTATAGGACGAACGGGACGTGCAGGGAAGAGTGGTCAGGCAATTACACTGGTGACTACTGAAGAGTTTAGAGAGCTTCAACGTATTCAAAAAGAGGTGGGTGCTCAGATGCGTTTGGCTACACTACAGTGTGGCGAGGGGCTAGATGACAGTAGTCGTGAATACCTTGCCGAGAAGATACGTGATATACCTATCCATAAAGATGCCGAAGAGATGTTAG
>JALVXW010000177.1 GCA_027038155.1 Sulfurovum sp. | reverse complement strand
CCACTGGTCTGATGTCACTTTACCTTTACAAAGATACTCTCTTACTTTTTCATCAAAAATTTCAGCACCCCCTCCAGGCATGGAGTCCACACCACTCGCTATCATCAAATCAAGCACCTCATCATAACTTAACCCATAGTGACGATGTAAAAAATCTACTTCGGCTGCTGTCATAGATTTAATGTGTACTTTGGGAAATTTCTCTTTTATTTTTCTAAAGGCTCCCATATACCACTCTACTCCATCTGTAGGGTTGTGTGCAGAGACGATGTGCAACTCTTTTGCTCCATTTTCTATGGAGTTTGCAGCAATCTCAAGGATTTGTTCATGGGTTAGTGTATATTGGTTTGGATTTTTGCGTGTGGCTGAGTAGGCACAAAACTTACAGATGTCTGCACAGACATTGGTGGGGTTGATGTGACGGTTGATGTTGAAGTATGATTTATTACCAAATTTTTCTCTACGTATCTCATCGGCAAGTTCACCTAAGGTATAAAGGTCCAAATCATACAGTGCTTCACCCTCTTCTTGAGTAAGTCGCTTACGCTTACGTACTTTTTCTATCAAATCCATCACACCATCCATTTGGTAATTTTTTGCTATTATAACACTAATAGTTTAGGAGTTACTAAGTGGAGAAAGTAAAAGCACAAATAGAAGCACTTTTATATAAGAATGCACCCGATTTTGAGATAGCAAAAGTACTCAAGCAGGAGATTAAAACCTATTTTGATACCCTTGAAGAGACTTTTTCTACCTCTGGAGGGAAAGATTTTCTCGTCAAACATACCAAAAAGATAGATAGTATTTTAAAACTTACTTTTCAAGTAGCACAGCGTGAGATGTTTGGAGACTATGCTCCTATGAAAAACTCTATTCCTTTGGCACTTGTGGCTTTAGGCTCCTATGGACGCGAACAACTTTGTGTCCATTCAGATATTGACCTCATGATAGTCTATAAAGATATTCCTGGATATAACGAAAAAGAGATGATAGAGAAGATACTCTACATTCTTTGGGATACAGGACTTAAACTAGGACACAGGGTACATACTGTTGAAGAGCTTTTTGAGGTGTCTCAAACCGATATTACCATTAAAACAGCACTTATTGAATCACGTTTTATAGAAGGGTCAAACTTTATCTGGACAGAGACACAAAATGCTATTACACAGATACGTCATCATGACATAAAAACCTTTATAGAGCAAAAACTTAAAGAGCAAGAGCGTAAACACCTTAAATACCCATTGACCATGGAGCCAAATCTCAAAGAGGGAGTAGGAGGCTTTAGAGATGCAAATCTAGTCTATTGGATAGGTAAGATATTCTACAATGTTCCTAGCATCAAAGAGTTACCTCAAAGCATTGTCGATGAGGAAGAGTATAAAGCTTTTCGCATAGCTTTAGAGTTTCTGTTTCGTGTACGCTCTGCTTTGCATCTGGCTACCAACAAAAAAGAGGATAAACTTCGCTTAGAACTCATACCTCAAATAGCTACCTTTTTAGGCTATGCGCATGACTCAAAAGGGCAAATGAAGTTTGCCAAAAAAGTGACTGAATCACTAAAAACCATAAGGTTATACAGTACTATTTGGCTAGATAAACTCACAACTAAACATATAGAGATTGATGAGAGCAAAAACTACCTCTACCCTACTTCTAGTACATTTAACGGCTTGTTAAAACAGCTGAATATGCAAGCCAAAAAGCCATTTGCAGCTCACCCTACATTTCTACAAAGGCTCATTACCATTGATAGACCAGAGCGTCCAGATGAAGTGCTACATAAGAGCATATTGCAAATATTTTACCAACCATACAGCTACTATATTTTGCGAACACTCTCTTATGCAAGATTACTAAAATATACACTCTCGCCCATCAAAAAAGTAGTTGATCTACCTCAGTTTGATGGGTATCACCAGTATGCAGTTGACATACACTCTATTCGTTCAGTTTATTACCTGGAGCATATAGAAGATGAACTTATAGAGTCACTCTATGCGGGGCTATCCAAAGATGAAAAGGCTATGCTAAAACTGGTAACCTTTCTTCACGATGCAGGAAAAGGAAGAAAAAAAGACCACCACCTAGTAGGTGCTTCACTCTTTAAAATCTTTGCCCATAAGCTAGGCATAAAGAGTGAACTCGTAGAGATAGGAGAGAGGCTCATACAGCACCATACACTTATGTCTAACATAGCTCAACGTGAAGATTTATATAACCAAAAAGTTATCTGGGGATTTGCCTCACACTTTCCAACACAAAAGATGTTGGATATGATATACATCTTGACATACGCCGATATGTCTGGAGTTGGAGCGGATGTATATAACTCATTTAGTGCAAAACTAATGAGAACACTATATAAAAAATCTGTAGAGGTTTTAGGGGAGACTGCGATGCTTAGTGAGGCGGCAAAGCGTGAGAAAAAAGAGGCTT
>JALVXW010000176.1 GCA_027038155.1 Sulfurovum sp. | reverse complement strand
AGAATAATCACATCATAAACACTGTTACTCGGAGCAAAAAGGGCATTGCCAGCCTGATGTCCTTGAGAGTTTCCACTGATTTGAGGGATAAACTCTTTCCATGTTTTGCCACCATCTTTGGACTCTATGACGGTTGATGTGCCCGAAACAGAAGCCAATATTCTCTCTTTGTTTTTTGGGTCAATGCCCAGTAGCGTCAGCATACTGTTTCCACTTGCTACACCTGTTTTGCCATCTATGGTTAATCCATTTCCTCTGGCGATTACTGTTTTGCTTGCTTGTGTTGCGATATTTATCTTTTTCAGTTTAAAAGGCTCAAGATACCTGAGTTTACTATATCTTCGTGTATAGTAAGCTTCGCCCGTATTGCCATATTTATCTGTGTCGCTTTTGTCTATCATCGCTGTTGTCAGCAGGGCACTGCCTTTTGTATCGAACAATCCACTAAAAACATACTCATTTTCATCCAATCCAAATGCAGCATCATTGTAGTGTGCAGGAAGGTTGTTTAGTGGCATCTTAATCACACCAAACTCTGCATTGATAGCATAGACATACGCTCCATCACAATAGACATCTTTGAACGAACGACTAACACCTCTCCACTCTAAAAAATCAATACCATTTCCTGGTCCTCTGCTGTCGGTAATATTTATCTGCTCACGAGCACTCTCATCTGTAAAGTGCTTAATCACTGTGATGGTGTTGGATTTGGTGGTTCCCCCTATATACCCAGCTGATATTAGTGTGTCACTTGCCTCGTCATAGTAGCTTCGGTTTCGTACCCCTTCATACATATACATAATAACATGAAGATCTTTTAACTGTTTAAACTCCAAGGCTTCTTTGTCAAATTTGTAAATACCCTCATGATCTTGTGTGTAAAAGCCATCTTTGATCCACAATATCCAATGGACATCGGCTAGTTGACCACTGAGTCCAGCAGTATAGTGCCAACTCTCACCGGCATCATCAGAGAAGAACGCAGCCGAATCCATATAGGTTTGGATCATCTCTTTGGGGTTGTTGGGATTTATAGCTATACCGGTAGAGACCATATTGTCCATACCTCTATTTTTTATACTAGACCACCAAAAAGAGACAGCATCATCTGTAGGAGTCACAGGGATTCTGTCTGCATTGTCTCTTTTGCCATCGTCCCCATACAGTGCTATATTGCCATAATACCATTTGATGATACCATCATACTTAGCGTCACTGTTGGCGACTTTGCTGGTGTAGGAGTCAAATGTTTTTCCGTTGTCTGCTGAGACCTTAATCTCCAAAGTGCTTGTCACATATATTTTTCCTCCATACGAATAGGCTTCATTAAGTCCAGAGAATGAAGGGAAGTACGAAGTAGCAAAAGGCATGGTACCAAACTGATAACTCTCCGTAAAAGAGGTGTAGGTACCATTATCAGGTTTAGACCAATGCGATGTGTTTCTTTGTCCCAATATACGACCTTTGGAATAGTCTCTCCCATTGACTACGACTTTTTCTGTGAGACGCTCAAAGGTATCACTGTTGTCTGTCACATTGAGCCTATAGACTATATCCTGCATCATGAGATAGAGATAGGTCTTTTTGTCAGTTGTGTCTTTATGCACCAACAATACTCCCGATCCCCTTTTGAACATAGAATCCTGACTACTGGTGTTGCTATCATATTTAAATCTATCCAGGTTGAGCCCTTTGGTGATTCTGGTAAATTTATATTTACCATCAGGGAGCATCTCGTTTTCTTTATGTACGTATATTCCGGCCGTACCGCTTGTATCATTGTTGTCGCCAAAAGCAAGTACATACAGTTTATCGCCAATAGTTACAATATTGTCAATAGGAAATACATAAGGTTTGTCTGTTTTGTCGAAGATAGAATCTGTAATATTTTTCCAACTGCTATCAACCTTTGGGTCTCCTTCACAGGCAAACAGCCCCCCTTTCCCTCCAATAAAAAGCTTTTGTCCTGAACCTAAGCTTGCTATATCTCCATAATAGTAGGTATAGACCTTGCCTGTCTTTGAGCTTACAACTTTATAACCTGTAGTACTGTTGGAGTCATAACGAATAAGACCATAGGTTTCATCTTTTTTAAGACTCGAAATATCACGCATATCGGTAATATCTACCCAGGTAGCAAGGTGAGAAAAGCCCATATAAGTTAGTCCCAGCTTGTATCCCGAGGCAAAGTAGGCAATAATCTTATCATCCTCTTGTCGTAGAGTAATTTTGTTTGTAATCAAGTTTCCACCAAAAATATTTCTTGAGTGCCACGTTTTACCCCTGTCGGTACTAAATGATATTACCCCATATGTAGCCACACCAAAAAGCCAATCTGGATTATTGGGATGCTCTACAATAGACATAAGTCTGGGGAGAGAGAATGTATTTGATTTATTAATATCTTTGGCATGCACCAAAGAGGTTAATTGTTGAAACGTTTTACC
>JALVXW010000175.1 GCA_027038155.1 Sulfurovum sp. | reverse complement strand
ACCAATGCCACTGTGCCTGCAATGATAGAAGCACTATTTCATAAACCTATTGTACACGATATTGTTGTGAAAAAAGAGGATATCAAAGAGGAGATGTTAACTTTTTTAGAAGCTTAACATCATGAGAGAGACTCAAAAATCTCCAAAACTTCCAAATACGCTTCTGTCTTCTCTTCGTAGATACTTTCGAGTGTAGAGAGCTCCTTGCTTAATGTTGTCAAGCCTTTTTCTTCATAACATTTTGGGTCGTAGAGACAGTTGTTTATCTCTTCTATTTTCTTTTCAAGCTCCTCTATCTCATTTGGTAAATTATCGTAGGCTTGTTGTTGTTTGTAGGTGAGTTTTGTCTGTTTCTTCTCTTTGGGTGTTTCTACTTTTTCAACACTTGATGTAACCTCTCTTTCCAAACTCTCAAGCTCTTTGAACTCTTTTTCTATCTCTAGGTACTCTGTATAGGTCTGAAAAGACTCCTCTATCAAGCCATTGCCTTTAAAGATGAAGAGTTTGGAGGCAATTTTATCTATAAAGTATCTATCGTGAGAGACAAAGAGCAACGCTCCTTGAAATGAGATGAGTTTCTCTTCTAAAATAGTAATGGTCTGAATGTCCAAATCGTTTGTAGGCTCATCAAGTATGAGACAGTCAACATTTTTGGTAAAGAGTAGGGCAAGGGCTACACGGTTTTTCTCTCCACCACTAAGTTGCCCCACTTTTTTACTCATATACTCTTCTGGGAATAAAAAGGTCTTAAGGTAGGCATAGACATGCATGTGTCTGCCTTGTACATCTACATGGTCTCCCCCATTGGGACAAAAGGTCTCTATGAGGGTATGCTCGTCATTGAGCATCTCTCTGTGCTGGTCAAAGTAGCCTATGCTAAACTCTCCTTTGTTGATGCTCCCCTCATCTGGTTTGAGGCGACCCAAAAGGAGTTTAAGCAGGGTAGATTTCCCTGCACCGTTAATGCCAACAATGGCTATCTTGTCACGTTGGAGTATGCGTGTTGAGAAGTTTTCTATAAGCAGTTTGTTTGCTATGGAGTACTTTAGGTTCTCTATGTCAAAGAGCATTTTACGTTTACTTAGCCCCTTTTCTCCTCTCCAGCTTTTTTTCTCACGTTCTAGCTCTACTTGCATTTTGCGGATGAGTGTAGGGTTCTTTTTGGCCTGTTCTCGTAGTTCAAAGACTCTGGCTTTACGCCCTTGATTACGCTTCTCTCTGGCTCTCACACTTTTGCCCAGCCACTCCTCTTCACGTTTAAGCAGTTTAAGCAGTGTCTCATGGCTCTTTGCCAAAGACTTCATACGCTCCTCTTTTTGCACAAGGTAGTCACGGTAGCCACCCTTGTAACTTACCAGCCCTTGGTTCTCTACCTCTATAACACGTGTGGCGATGGTGTCAATAAAGTGTCTATCGTGCGAGATAAAAAGCAGGGTAAACTTCTCTTTGAGTAAAATCTCTTCTAAAAACTCTACCATATAGACATCTAGGTGGTTGGTAGGCTCATCAAGCAGCAGTACATCAGGCTTTTTGAGTATGAGTGAAGCCAGTGCCACACGACGCTGCTCCCCACCAGAGAGTGAGACAACCAAACGGTTCTCATACTCTTTTAGTTTAAACTCCTGTAAGATGCGTTCTATCTTGTCATCTAAATTCCATGCATTGTGGTGGTCAAGAAAGGCTGTTATCTTTTCTAGTTTGGCAAGCAGTTCTCTGTTTTCAAAATCATTGGCAACTTCCAGACTGAGTCTGGCATGCTCCTCTTGTGCCGTTTTAAGCTCTACAAGTTCGTTCAAAATGGCATCTCTTACAGTAAGATTGGCTTCAAAATGGGGCTGTTGCGCAAGCATCTCTACCTGTAGGCTAGCGTTTACCACACGTTTGCCCTCTGTAGGCTCTTCTGTTCCCAAAGCGATTTTCATAAGCGTAGATTTACCACAACCATTCTGTCCTACAATAGCGATACGCTCACCAGCGTTAAGATGAAAATCAACATCATTGAGCAGTACTTTGATGTCATATTGTTTTTTGATATGAAAGAGGTCAATAAGTGCCACTAAAAATCCTTTAGGTTTATTGTCGCAATTATAGCAAATTTAAGTCTTCATTGGATATATTCCATCATATATTATTTAGGGAACCTCTAATAATAGGTAATACCCACAATGGGCTTTGCAAATGTGAGATTGTGCAAGAGATTTATGAGTCCTAGCCATAGCTAAGACGCAGTAAATATCTTGTGCAAGATTGCGTTTGCAAAGCCCACCCTTTGGGCATCTCTAGCTTTCCCCTATGCGTTGTTACTCTTTTTTACCTTAGCTAAGGCTAGGGTTGCAAAAGAGTGCCTAGCCTAGAGAAAAGCTAGAGATGTTGTGGGTATCACCTATTTTTAGAGGTTCCCTTAGAAGGAATTCTATGTTACAAACCATTATCATCTTATACTCTCTTTA
>JALVXW010000174.1 GCA_027038155.1 Sulfurovum sp. | reverse complement strand
CTTCCTGTAGTAGTAGAAGATGATCTTTTTTTGTATCCGTTTATGATAAGCCCTATTTTTTTGAGTAACCAAATAGATATTGATGCGGCTACAGATGCGATGGAGAAAAACTCTCTACTTTTTGTGACCTCTTCTAAAGCAGGCAGTGAGGGCAATAGAGATTTTGACTCTATTTATGAGGTAGGGGTTATAGGCTCTATTATGCGAAAGGTACAGATGCCTGATGGTAGGGTAAAGATACTCTTTCAGGGGCTCTCTCGTGGTAAGATACTTAAGCCTTTGGCGGGTAAATTTAACCGTGCTCTTGTAGATATTGTTATGCTGGAATCTTATGATAAACTGAAAACTGATGCCCTTATGGAGATACTAAGAGGGAAGATTAAGCAGCTTTCGCAGATGCATAGCCAAATACCTGCGGATTTGATACGTACACTCTCAGAGAATGATGAGCCAAACCGTATAGCAGATTTGGTCTCTTCTATGTTAAAGCTGGACAAAGATGTAGCGTATGGACTCTATGTGGAGAGCAGTATAGAGAAGCGATTGTTGGGACTGATAGATGTTGTAACGGCTGAGATAAAGTCTGCCAAAGTGCAACATGAAATACGCTCTAAAGTACATACAAAAATAGAACAGACCAACAAAGAGTATTTTCTTAAAGAGCAACTCAAAGAGATACAGCAAGAGTTGGGGGTAGATACCCAAAGAGAAGAGGAGATTGCGAAGTTTAAAGAGAAGATAGAGGCACTAAAACCACATATGGGTGAAGATGCCTACAAGGAGATCTCAAAGCAACTTGATCGTCTTGGGCGTATGCACCCTGATTCAGCAGATGCCAATGTGTTGCAAAGCTATCTGGAGTGGGTGCTGGAGATACCTTTTGGTACACTGAGCAAACAAAATCTTTCGGTAGCCAAAGTGGCTAATGAGTTAGATAAAGACCACTACGCTCTTGAAAAACCCAAAGAGCGTATTGTAGAGTTCTTTTCTGTGCGTGAACTCGCAGCACTAAGAGGTGTTAAAGAGAAGCAAGCAGGAGGGGTGATACTCTGTTTTGCCGGCCCTCCAGGGGTGGGTAAAACGTCATTGGCAAACTCTATTGCCACAGCACTGGGCAGACCTTTGGTGCGTATGGCACTGGGTGGACTGGAAGATGTCAATGAGCTTAGAGGGCACAGACGTACTTATGTGGGTGCGATGCCAGGACGCGTGGTGCAAGGGCTGATAGAGGCTAAAAGTATGGACCCGGTCATTGTGCTTGATGAGATAGACAAGGTAGGCAGAAGTATGCGAGGTGATCCCACCGCAGCACTTTTGGAGATACTGGACCCTGAGCAAAACAGTAAATATAGAGACTATTATTTGAACTTCAATATTGATTTGAGTAAAGCTATTTTTATTGCTACTGCCAATGATGTGGGGCGTATCCCTGCACCTTTGCGTGACAGGATGGAGTTCATAGGGTTAAACTCCTATACCCCTAAAGAGAAGTTTGAGATAGCCAAACGTTATCTGATTCCGCAAGAGCTGAAAAAACATGCCCTTAAAAAACATGAGTTCCGCATTACAGACAAGGCATTGCGTTTGTTGATTGATGAATATACCAGAGAGGCAGGGGTCAGAAATCTTCGTCGGCGTATCGCAGGATTGATGCGTAAAGTAGCAAGAGAGCTTCTGGAAAACAGAGCTAAAAACAGTATCTCTATTAATAAAAAGAATTTAAAGAAGTTTACCGATAAAAAAGTATTTGAAATCTCTTTGGTAGATGAAAAGCCACAAATAGGGGTAGTGAATGGACTCGCATGGACATCTGTAGGTGGAGATGTGCTCACCATTGAAGCGATTAAGATTAGAGGAAAAGGGGCAATGCAGCTTACAGGCAGTTTGGGTGATGTGATGAAAGAGTCTGTACGCATCGCTCACTCTGTGGTGAAAAAACTGATAGACAATGGTGTTTTGCCTATAGACAAGACACTTATCCCCAAAACACTCAAAGAGCAAGAAGAGGGCATAGCCATAGAGGCAGCAGAGGTCTATAAACGCTATGATTTGCACATTCATGTACCAGAGGGGGCTACACCCAAAGATGGTCCCAGTGCAGGTATTGCGATGGTTTCAGCTATTGCCTCTATCCTCTCTGGTAACAAGATAGACAACAAAGTGGCTATGACAGGTGAGGTAACGCTTACAGGAAAAGTGTTACCTATTGGTGGACTCAAAGAGAAGCTGATTGCCGCATACAAAGCAGGTGTAAAAAAAGCACTTATCCCTAGCAAAAATGTAGAACGTGATTTGGAAGATATTCCTAATGAAGTCAAAAAGAGTATTCAGATAGTAGGTGTCTCCACCATAGAAGAGGTACTAAAAGAGATATTTATAAAATAGATCTTGACACACCCCCAAAAAGTGTGTCAAAATTCTTAATTCTTAATTCTTAATTCTTAATTCTTAA
>JALVXW010000173.1 GCA_027038155.1 Sulfurovum sp. | reverse complement strand
GACTCTATAGACTACGCCATTTGGGTGATGATACTCTTAGCCCTTGTCCCTTTTGCTAACAAATTTAACGCATGGAGCAGAGCAGATACTTCTGTTTTAGAGGAAGTCGGCGTACGTTTGGCTGCCAAAGAAGAGTATAAAAAACCTATGGAGTTTCCTTCACTCTTCTTTTTACTGGGTAGTTCCCTGCTTATAGCGGCACTTACACAGTATGGAGCAAGCTTTTTGCCTACCACACCCTTTTTGACCACCACCACATGGATAGTTATACTTGCCACACTCTCAGGCATCCTCTTTGCCATGACACCTTTGGCTAAAATCTCAGGTGCTTCCGCGTTGGCTAACATGATGCTCTACCTTATAGTCGCTCTCATCGCAAGCCGTGCAAACTTTGCTGAACTGACACAGGCTCCTCTTTATATCTTTGCGGGGTTTGTTGTTCTTGCGATTCATGTTGTTGTGATGGTACTCTTTGCCAAACTCTTCAGGCTTGACCTCTTTAGCTTAGGCGTGGCATCGTTAGCCAACATAGGCGGTGTAGCCTCAGCCCCTATCTTGGCTTCATCCTACTCCAAAGCCCTCATCCCCATAGGGGTACTGATGGCGATGATGGGGTATATTTTGGGTACGTTTGGGGGCTTAATGGTAGGAAAAATATTGGAAATCATAGCCTAAGGATAGTGATGAAACTAGAAAACAAACAACTCCTCATCTTTGATATGGATGGTACGCTCATCAATTCTGCACTCGATTTGGCACTGGCAGTCAACTATATGTTGGAACAATTAGGGCATGAGCGTTTTAAAGAAGAGACCATACACGGCTGGGTGGGCAATGGGGCATTGACTCTTGTAAAGCGTGCTCTCTCTGGGGCTAGAGAAGTATCTGAAGATTTAGAAGAGTCCTATGTAGAGAAGGCACTCAATATCTTTTTGGACTACTACAAAAAAAATCTCTGTAATGCTACACTTCCCTACCCACGCGTCATAGAGACACTACATAAGCTTAAAAAAAGAGGCTACACACTTGCTCTTGTAACCAACAAACCTTTTGCCTTTGTACCACCCATACTCAGCACCTTAAAGATGGACAAGATGTTTGCACTTGTGTTGGGTGGAGATAGTCTGCCAGAGAAAAAACCTCACCCTCAACCACTTTTACATGTGTGTAACACCTTGGGTATCGCTGTAATAAACAGTGTCATGATTGGTGACTCCAAAAATGATATTTTAGCTGCAAATGCCTGTGGTATGGATGCAATTGGGGTCACTTATGGGTATAATTATGGAGAAGATATTGGGGTACATCACCCCAGTATCATCATAGATGATTTTGGAGAACTTGTAAGGTATCTGTAGGGTGTGGTTGCCACCACACCACATAATAAAATTTGAATATAATAGAAAATTCGCCGCAAGGGCTGAGAAAAGGTGCGGTAGCAACCGCACCCTACACGAGGAAAAAAATGATAAACAAACAAGCAAAAATAGCCATCATTGGTGGAGGTGTCGCAGGAGCAAGTGCAGCACTCTATTTTGGTACACTTGGACTCAATGTTACCCTGTTTGAAAAAGAGCCCACACTTGTGAGTGGACCACCTTTTTGTCACCTGCATGCTGGAGGTAACCTCTACCGTGAAATCTCTGATGCACAGTGTGTAACCCTGTTGAAACAGTCTATAGACTTTTTACGTTTCTACCCTTATATTGTGGACTATAGACCCACAGTGATTGCACTGCCAACAACAGACAAAAGCACACCTGATGCTCTACTTCCCAGACTGCAACTGCTTAGACGTGAGTATGAAACCCTTATTGCACACGATAAAGAGAATGAAGTCTTAGGAAGAGCAGAAGAGTACTACAAAATCTACTCCAAAGAGAAAATAGAAACACTAAAAAACAAAGAGATAGTACAAACCCCTACTACCTGTGATGAGTGGATGATACCAGTAGCAAAACATATAGACTTCAAGAAGGTGCAGTTTCCTCTTATTATGGTACAGGAGTATGGGCTAAACCTCTTTAGACTAGCTGCTGGCACGTTACTTACTTTAGAAGCACTAGATGATGTCACCTTGCATACCAAAAGCATCGTTCATAATGTACAAAAAAACCATGACTTAGATGGCTGGGATATCTCTTTTATACAAGAGAACAAAAGCCAGACACAACACTTTGACTATCTCATAAACGCCGCAGGTTTCAGAACAGGAAAGATAGACGACCTGCTCGGTGCTCCATGTAAGGCGATGGTAGAGTTTAAAGCTGCCTATGTGAGCCACTGTGATACCTTTGATGGGACAAAGTTTCCTGAAATTATCTTTCATGGTGAGCGTGGTACCCCACAGGGCATGGGGCAGTTTACCCCCTACCCTCATGGTTATTTTCAGCTTCATGGTATGACCAAAGAGATTACGCTCTATGAAGATGGTTTGGTTGCCAATACGCTAGTGAGTTGTCAGCCAAAACTAGGTCAAAATTTTATAGAAAAAATAGAGAATGATTGGACAAAAGAGGAGACAGAGCAACGTACTACTGCGGCTATAAAGCATCTTTCGCAGTATATCCCTTCATTTTCAAATGCCAAAGTCGGAAGCAAGCCTCTCTTTGGGGCACAACAAATCCCAGGAGATGACCCAACACTTCGCGTAGCAGAGGTCTCTTTTCCTCGCAAACGCTATGCACGTTGTGAGATAGTCAAAGTCTCTTCGGTGTTAGATATGATAGATGCCATTGCAAAAGAGTTTGTCAAACTTAGATTTATAAAGAGTGAAGTTGTTGGAAAAAGAGAGTGCATAGAGCAGGTAAATTTGGATGAGACTATACTAAGGCAAAGGGCTGAAGCGATTGCAAAAAAGAGAGCATATCCTGTGGCTTTGGCAAACAGAAATATATTATCACCACATCTCTAATATGAGGTAAGCAGGAATGCCACCCTACTAAAAATGATGACTCTCACACCTAAACTTTTTACTATTTTTAGCCACTTTTGCAAAGATATTTAAGGGTGTATTTGTCTCTTTTGCCACAGCTTTTAGAACCTCAAAATTATGTTCAGAAAAAGAAACCAACATCTCATACTCTTCTCCACTAAGCCCTATTGTATCGTCAACAGTAGTCAAGAGTTCAAATCCATATTTATTAATATCTAAAAGTTTGTTTGTGTCACAAAAGAGTCCGTCGGAGATGTCCATTCCTGCGTGCAATAATGGTCTTGCTTTTGTTATAAAATCAGCTCTAAGTATTGGCTCATAAAAGCGTGAATCTGAGGCTATATTCTCACCTCTAAAGAGTGCATCTAAATCTCTTTTGCTCTCACCCAAAACACCTGTATAGGCCAACAGATCACCCTCTTCTACAGTGGTACGCAATAAGGGACTTTTGCTCTTGGAAACAATGGTAATAGAAAGATGTAGTTTGTCTCCACCAATAGTATCACCACCGATAATCTCACAACCATACTCTGTGGCTGTGTTTTGCATACTTTGTGTAAGATCGTCTATCTCTTCATGTGTCATATCTGATGGCATAGAGACTGTTACCAGAGCATACTGGGGCTTGGCATTCATCGCTATGGCATCAGAGAGATTAACAAGCATGGCCTTTCGTCCTATCTGAGCCATAGACATCCACCCACGTTTAAAGTGCACATCTTCAAAAAAGGCATCCATACTATAAAGTGTATCTCCTACAATGGCAGCATCATCACCAATATATTTTGAAGCGAGTGTACCGATAAGGTATTGTTCTTTATCTAATCTACGACTCGACATTTAGCCTCTCCCTACATCTATAAAATGACAAAATTGTAACATAATTAGTATGTAGGGAACCTCTAATTTAGAGGTTTCTTTTTAGCCCAAATCTCGAAATAGAATTCTTTGAATTTGCTTTATGCTCGCATTTGTGGGGTTTGTATAAAATTTGTACCCAAAAGGCATTTCCTACGGGCAGTCGCACCCATAGGTTTGGCGATGATGATGCAAAGTCATGAATTTCTATTTCGTGATTTGGGTTTAGTGTGTGACTTGGTCACACCTATTAAAATCCTCCAAAAACTTATCTCTGCTCATCTTAATATTAAACTTTTTTACGCTAGAATGTATTTATTATGTTTAAAAGGATAGAGATACTATGAGCAAAAACTCAGATATAAAAATCTACGAATATGACGCTGTTATTGTTGGTGCTGGGCTAGCTGGATTAGCTGCCGCCAAAGAGTTAACAGAGGCTGGTAAAAAAACTGCTGTCATCACAAAGCTTCATCCACTCCGTTCACACTCAGGTGCTGCACAAGGTGGTATCAACGCTGCATTAGGTAAAGAGGACTCCACAGAACTTCACGAGTTTGATACAGTTAAGGGTTCTGACTACCTTGCAGATCAAGACTGTGTAGAGCTTATGTGCAGCAAAGCACCTGAGACTATCAGATGGGCCGAGCGTATGGGGGCTGTTTTTTCACGTGACGAAGAGGGAGACATCGCCATACGTCCATTTGGAGGGCAGTCCAAACCACGTGCCTGTTACGCCAAAGACAGAACAGGATTAACCCTGCTTCAAACAATCTATGAGCAAGCAGACCGTGCAGGCATAGAGGTTTTTGATGAGTGGTATGCAGGTGATTTACTCTATAAAGATGGAAAAGTATCTGGTGTTGCTGCCTATAACATTAAAGACTCAAAACCCGCTATCTTTAATGCAAAAGTAACAATGTTTGCTACAGGCGGACATGCAAGAGCTTACAGATTTAACTCCAATGCCCATGCCAATACCGGTGATTCACTCTCTATTGTAGCACGTCATGGTCTTCCTCTTGAAGATATGGAGTTTGTACAGTTTCACCCAAGTGGATTGGGTGGCTCAGGGGTACTTATCTCAGAAGCTGCTCGTGGTGAAGGGGGACGTCTCTACAACTCTGAAGGTGAAAGATTTATGACCAAATATGCACCAAACGCGATGGAGCTGGCTTCACGCGATGTGGTAAGCCGTGCTATCATGGAAGAGGTTCGTCAAGGGCGTGGTGTAGGCAAAGATGGTCAGTCTGTAAACATTGATTTAACACACCTTGACCCCGAGATTATCCTTACGCGTCTGCCAGAACTTAGAGAACTAGCCATTGCATTCCAGGGGCAAGATATGCTAAAAGAGCCTATCCACATCTCTGCTACGGCTCACTACTCTATGGGTGGAATACCGACCAATATTAACTGTCAAGTACAAAAAAATGTCGCAGGCGACCTTGTAGAAGGTTTCTATGCTGCGGGTGAATGTTCGTGTGTCTCTGTGCATGGTGCCAATAGATTGGGGGCAAACTCTGTACTAGAAGCCCTACTTTTTGGGAGACACGCAGGTGAAAACATGGTAAAAGCATTAGAAGAGGGCATAGAGCTTCGCCCTGCTACGGCTGCTGATGCAGAGACTATGTTGGCAGAAATGAATAAAATCAAAACATCCAATGGTTCGGAGTCTGTACCTAAGTTAAGAGAAGAGCTTCAGATAGGTATGACCGCAGATGCCGGTGTGTTTAGAAGCAAAGAGTCTCTAGAGAGACAACTTAAGCTTATTGATGAGTTGCTGGTAAGATTTAATAATATCCGCATAGATGATAAATCCAACACATTCAACACAGACCTTCAAGAGGCAATAGAGCTTGGACATATGTTGGAGTTCTCTAAATTCATCGTTGTTGGTGCATTAAAGCGTGAAGAGAGTCGTGGTGGTCACTACCGCGAAGACTTCCCGGAGAGAAACGATGAGAAATTTATGGTACACACTTATGCAACGATGGACAAAGAGCACAACATCTCTATTGAGTGGGGCAAAGTCACACCAGGCAAATTTGAACCGATGGAAAGAAAGTATTAGGAGAAGATGATGAATCAAAGTAAAAAAATAACCTTAAAAACATTTAGATTTAACGCTGAGACTGACTATCTTCCCTATTATAAACACTATGAGATGGAGGTAGGTAAAGACGAGCTGGTTCTTGACCTGCTTAACCGTATTAAGTGGGAACATGATGGTAGTTTCTCTTATCGTCGTTCATGTCGTCATGGTATCTGTGGAGCTTGTGCGATTAAAGTAAATGGAAAAGCAACACTTGCATGTAAACAAAATGCGTTAGAGCTTGTAGCGTTGTTTGGTAACGAACTTCTTATCGAACCACAAAGCAAAAAACGTGCAGTAAAAGATATGATTATTGACAAAAAAGACTTTTGGGAAAAACATGCGGCTGTTAAGCCTTATGTGGTTACAGAGGTTGAGCCCCATCCAGAGCATGAGACAAAACAGAGTATTGAAGAGTTTAACAACTTCTTGGATTCTGATTTATGTATCCAGTGTGGTGCCTGTCACTACTCTTGTCCTGCACTTGAGGTTAATCCAGATTACCTTGGACCAGCAGCACTTAATGCCGCGTATAGATTTACTGTAGATACGCGTGATGAAGCAGCCAAAGAGCGTCTTGAAATTACGGCAGAACCTGGGGTTGGTGTTTGGGATTGTGTGAAGTGTTATGAGTGTGCCGAGGCTTGTCCAAAAGAGATTAATCCTATTGAGAAGATTACAAAACTACATAACCTACAGTTCTCTGAAGGTGTAGCTAAGTCAAATGTAGCAACTCGCCACGCAGAAGGTTTCTTGAGGGGCATGAAGAAGTATGGCTACCTTGATGAAGCAGATATCGTAACCTATTCAGAGGGTTACCTTGGTATGTACAAGCATCTGGGTACTGCTATAAAGATGATGAAATCTGGTAAAATTCACTGGCACTCAGGTGTACCATTTATAGATAGTATTCCAAAAATCAAAAATCTTGATGAAGTTCAAAAACTAATTAAAATTTCACAAACAAATAAGCTATAGGGAGAAAAGATGAGCAAACAATTACACTATGCACTGTTTACAGGTTGTACAGCAAAACAATCTACCCCTGAATTACTTTCATCTACACTTGCTGTAGCGGATAAACTAGGGATTAAAATTACTATACTGGAAGAGGCTTCGTGTTGTGGAGCTTCTCATCTTCAAGATTTTGATGAGTTTCTGGCACATGTTCTGAATGCACGTAACATCTGTTATGCAGAAAAGTTAGGTCTTACCATGATTACTATCTGTAATACATGTCAGCTCAACTCTGCTATGACCAAACATGCACTAGATACAAATCCAGAGCTAAAAGCTCGTGTAAACGAGAAGCTAGCGGAAGTTGGACTAGAGTACAAAGGGACATCAGAAGTTAAACACTTTCTCTATACACTCATTGATGAGTATGGGCTAGAGAATATAAAAGATAAAGTGACGGTACCGCTTTCTCATCTAAATATTGCACCATTCTACGGATGTCACAATATCAGACCATCAGAACTACACGAAGAGGCAAATGGTGGCGAAAACCCATATGCCCCTACTTCACTTGATAGACTCATTGATGCATTAGAGGGTAACCCTGTAGCGTATGAGAGTAAAAATAAATGTTGTGGTTTCCATGTGGAACTACAAGCCAACCATACCTCGGAAGTACTTGCAGGCAATGCCCTACTTGATGCAATGGACAATGGTGCAGAGATGATGGTTACTCCTTGCCCACTTTGTCATCTCAAAATGGATACCTATCAAGACAGTATTGGCAAAGTAATGGGGCGTGATGTAGAGCTTCCGGTGTTGCATATGCCACAAATGGTTGCTCTTGCCCTAGGATGTACAGAAGAAGAGATTGGACTCAACTTCCACGTACAAAAAGCAACACATCTTACTGCGTAAGATTGAGTAGGGTTTTGCCCTACTTCTACATAATATACCTCTATTTCCACAAATAAGATAAAATATATCCTATTTAACTTTTTTTATGCTATAATGTTCTCACAAAACAACTTAAAGGACATATTATGCCAAAAATCAACAAATACACAGACATCTCAGAAGTAGAGAGAGAAGCAAAAAAAGATCTTATCGACAGACACTCACCGTTTATCACATGTGCAGAGACAGCAACAGCTGGAGAGCCATTTGAAGTAACAGTAAAAATGGGTAACGAATATACACACCCGGATGATTTTGATCACTACATTGAGTCAGTAACACTTTTTAACGGTGAGACCAAACTTGCCCAGGCAACGTATGTACCAGGAACACTTGGAAATGTAAAAGCACACAACACAACTACATTTACAATCATCCCAACAGGTAAAAAACTTAAACTTGTTGCACATGGCTACTGTACAAAACACGGTATCTGGGAAGGTACTGAAAAAGTAGTTGAAGTAAACTAACCCTCGCCAATGCCCTATTCTTGGGCATTGTACTACTTTTCAAAAAACACAATTCTTAAAAACACATTTTAGGGAACTTCTAACTCAAATTATGTAATAATCCAACTATGATAACCACGCTCCTCTCCATCGTCTTCGTCTATCTCTTCATCGTGCTTGGCTACATGGCTAAACGTATCTTTAAAGAAGAGATGAATACCAAAACACTTACGCTGATGTCTGTCTATTTTTTGCAACCTTTTGTCACTGTTTGGGGATTTTCTACGGCGAAGTTGCATAGCGAACATATCTATGTTCCTCTACTCTATTTAGCTATTATTTTTGTACTGCTTCTTCCTACTATTGTCTTAGGCAAGATCATCTTTTCTGATCCTAAAAACAGAGCCATATTCAGTATAGCAGGTTTTGCAGGAAATACTGGAAATATCGGTATTCCTCTTGGCATTGCACTCTTTGGAGAGAGCTCAGCTATCTACACTACACTTATAAATATTGCCAATGTATTTGTCATCTATATCATAGGTGTCTATATCTACTCTCGTGGGTCATTCAGCATCAAAGATTCACTCTTTAATATCGTTAAAATCCCCATCATTCCTGCTTCTGCGGTAGCCATACTTATAAACATCTACGACATACCATTAAGCTCTCAGATACAGGAGTTTTTCAAGATGGGAGCCTACGCAGGCATCGTTTTGCAACTCTTTCTACTTGGAACCTTCCTGCAAGGCATACGCATCAAAGAGCTACACCCCAAACTCTTTGCAGGCACCATCAGCCAGAAGTTTATTATCATTCCTCTAGCCACTGCATTTATACTCTCGTTTACAGATTTATCTCTGTTTGTGCAAGGGGTTATACTTATGGAAATGGTTACCCCGCTAGCTATCGCAAACATTAATCTATCATCACTCTATGATTGTCGCCCCAAAGATGTAACATCTCTTATACTCATAAGCACACTACTCTTTATACCTATACTTTTTCTCTTATCATATATCATTAATCACTATTATTTTTGATATAATTTACGTATGGATACTAAGCTAAAAACATTAAACTATGCCACAAAAGACCTTAATAGAAATCAAATCGTATTATTAAAATGCATAATGCATAGTGAAGAACAAATACTCAAAAAGAAGACGACAGAACAAAAAGATGTTTTCAGGTTTATAGAAAATAAATTCTTTACACCTAACAATATATAATTAAGGAAGAAAAATGAATAAAAAAACCCTTATCATCGGTGCTGGAGGCGTAGGTAACGTCGTGGCTTTCAAGTGTGCAATGAACAGTGATACCTTTGGTGAGATTACTCTTGCCTCTCGCACACTCAGTAAATGTGATGCAATTGCTAAAAATATAGAAACAAAAGTAGGTGTGCAGATAGCTACAGCTACCGTAGATGCCGACTCGGTACCTGAACTTGTCACACTTATAGAAAAAGTAGAAGCAGACATTGTCATCAATGTAGCTCTACCCTATCAAGACCTTACCATTATGGATGCCTGTGCCCGGTGTGGGGTAGATTACCTAGATACAGCCAACTACGAACACCCTGACACAGCCAAATTTGAGTACAAAGAGCAGTGGGCAAAAGACCAACAATTTAAAGATGCAAACATTATGGGGTTACTGGGCTCAGGTTTTGACCCAGGGGCAACTAATGTCTTTTGTGCCTATGCCCAAAAACACTACTTTGACGAGATACACACCATTGACATCCTTGACTGTAATGCAGGAGATCATGGCTATCCGTTCGCTACCAACTTTAACCCAGAGATAAATTTACGTGAAGTCTCTGCAAAAGGACGCTACTGGGAGAGTGGAGAGTGGATAGAGACAGAGCCTATGGCTATCAAGCAGGTATGGGATTACCCTGAAATTGGTCCAAAAGAGAGCTACCTGCTCTACCATGAAGAGATGGAGAGTCTGGTCAAACACATCAAAGGGCTTAAACGCATACGTTTCTTTATGACCTTTGGAGAGTCTTACCTTACACACATGAAGTGTCTTGAAAATGTGGGAATGCTAGGCATCAAAGAGGTGGAACACAAAGGGATGAAAATCGTTCCTATGGAATTCCTCTCTACCCTGCTTCCCGACCCTGCAAGTTTAGGTGCACGCACCAAAGGAAAAACAAATATTGGTATCTTCGCAAAAGGAGTCAAAGATGGTCAAGAAAAAACCATCTACATCTACCAAGTAAGTGACCATGAGCAGTGCTATGCAGAAGTGATGAGCCAAGGCGTAAGCTACACTACAGGTGTGCCAGCCATGATAGGTGCCAAGCTTATGTTAGAGGGCATATGGCAAGGCAAAGGTGTCTTTAACATGGAACAGTTTGACCCAGACCCGTTTATGGAGGAACTCAACAAGCAAGGACTTCCATGGAAAGT
>JALVXW010000172.1 GCA_027038155.1 Sulfurovum sp. | reverse complement strand
ATGAAAAAGTGGTTGTTTCCAAAATGGAAATAACCACTCAACACGGTGCTATAGAGGGAAAGCAACAAAAAAAAGAGGTCAATTTTTACAATCTTGATATGATTATTTCCATAGGCTACCGTGTCAACTCTAAACAGGCAACGCAGTTTCGTATTTGGGCGACTTCTGTTTTAAAGGAGTATATTATCAAAGGGTTTGTGATGGACGATGAGAGGCTTAAAAATCCAGACAATCCTTTTGGTAAAGACTATTTTGATGAGCAACTTGCACGGATTCGAGATATACGAAGTAGTGAAAGGCGATTTTATCAAAAGATTACAGATATATATGCTCAGTGTAGTGCGGACTATGACCCCAACAGTCCAATGACACAAGAATTTTATGCGACAGTACAAAATAAAATACACTATGCCATCACAGGGCAGACGGCTGCGGAGATCATGCATGCACGCGTAGATAGCCAAAAGCAAAATATGGGGCTGACCAACTGGAAAAATAGCCCTAAAGGGAAGATACGTAAAGCCGATGTTGCGGTTGCCAAAAACTATCTGAGCGAAGACGAATTGGATGCTTACAACCGCATTGTGGAGATGTATCTGAACTTTGCAGAAATGCAGGCAAAAAATAAAAAAGTGATGTACCAAAAGGACTGGATCGAGAAGCTCAATGCTTTTTTGATGCTCAATGACAGGGAGATTCTTCAAGACAAGGGGAGAGTGAGTGCTACTATCGCTAAAAAACTGGCGGAGAGTGAGTTTGAGAAGTACCGCGAAGAGGAGAGCAGGAGATTTGTATCAGATTTTGATAGAATGGTTGAACGATTGGAGGGGCGGTGATGAACGAGAACGGGGCAGCGACTTCAGTCGCTGAAAAAGATGGCGATTACGCGACTGAAGCCGCGTCCCCGAAGGGTTACAAGCAGACTAAGGTTGGGGTGATTCCTGAGGAGTGGGAGGTTGTAACCCTGAAAAATATATTGTCTAAAAATATTCAGAATGGCTACTCTCCGATTTGTCCAGAGAAAGATACAGGACATTGGATTTTAGGTTTAGGTGCATTATCCAAAGAAGAAAAACTAAATATTTCCGACAGGAAACCTGCCCCTATTAATGATGATAAAGTGAAACAGTTTATTCTGGAAAAAAATGATTTTTTGATTAGTCGTGCAAATACACCGGAAAGGGTTGGTTTTTCTGGAGTGTTCCGTTCAAATGATAAGACATATTCATATCCTGACTTAATGATGAGATTTAGAGTTACTGAAGAATTGGTCGATATTGATTATATGGAGAATTGTTTAAAATCTTTTAGGGTACTTCGATATTTACAGTTATCGGCTGCAGGAAGTAGCAGTAGTATGGTGAAAATTAATAAAAAGGTTGTTGAAAATATTAGATTTCTCCTCCCACCCCTAAAAGAACAACAAAAAATAGCCAAAATCCTCACTACCTGGGACAAAGCCATCGAAAAACTTGAAGCACTTATTGAAGAGAAAGAGAGACTTAAAAAAGGGTTGATGCAGAAGCTTTTGAGTGGAGGATGGAAGAAAATGGAATTTGAATGAGAAAGTTACCTTTGATGACCCAAATACCTTTATACTTGTAGATGAGTCGCACCGTACGCAGGGTGGAGATATGCACAAGGCGATGAAAAAGGTATTCCCCGAAGCTTGTTATTTGGGATTTACAGGAACGCCACTTATGCGAAGAGAGAAGAACTCTTTTGCAAAATTTGGCGGAGAGATACACCGTTATACCATCAATCAAGCTGTAGAAGACAAAGCCGTACTGCCACTACTTTACGAAGGGCGACTGGTAGACCAATGGGTCAACGATGAAAAAAGGGTTAGACAGACGCTTTGCACAGATAGCCAGACACTTAGAAGAGGAGCAAGTGCTTGACCTGAAAAAGAAGTGGGCAAGGTTTCAAAAAGTAGCCTCGAGTGAGCGACGGCTAGAGATGATAATGTTTGACATCAACGAAGATGTACGAAAACGGCTACAAGGAACAGACTTTAAAGCCATGTTGGCGACAAGTTCCAAGTATGAAGCCATTAAGTACCATAAACTTTTTGAAGAGATGGGCGACATACGCACGGCATTTGTCATCTCTGCACCTGACAGTAGAGAAGGGCACTCTGAGGTAGATGATGAAAACAGAGCATTCATCCAAGAAGAGTGGTCAAGGGTTATGAAAAAGTATGGGGATGAAGAGAAGTACTTAGATAAAGTCAAAGATGAGTTTATTAATGGTGAAGAGATAGAACTTCTTATTGTTGTAGATAAACTTTTGACTGGTTTTGATGCCCCCAGAGCGTCGGTACTTTACATAGACAAATTGCTTAAAGAGCATAATCTCTTACAAGCCATAGCAAGGGTAAACCGTCTGTATGATGGTAAAGATTTTGGGTTTATTGTAGATTACCGTGGATTATTGGGAGACTTGGATAAAGCACTTAACGACTACTCTGGATTGGCTGAT
>JALVXW010000171.1 GCA_027038155.1 Sulfurovum sp. | reverse complement strand
TCTCTATGAATAATCCTGCAAAGACAAAAATAGCTTATATACATTTAGACGATACAGACCATGCTAAACATCAAGACTTACATCAGTTAAAAGGGTGTAAAGAGTGGTATATTAACGATACAGAAAAAGTGGTAGTGGTGAAATATGATGAAACACAGACTAATGAAGATGAGATTAGAGAATTACTTAAATAGATAGAGGAAAACAGGATGACTTTTTCGGATGAAGATATTTATGAAGCAGTAAAGCATCATTTACCTACCGTAAATGAATATGTGAACTCTCATGGAGGTGATATAAAACTTTTAGGTACCAAAGATGGTACGGTGTATATTGAGCTTATCGGTACTTGTCATGGATGTTCTATGAGTTTAATGACTACTAAAATGGTAGTGCAGAGAAAACTAAGAGAGCTAATACATCCTGAATTGGTAGTTGTAAATATAGATGGAACTTCTGAGAATGTTCTGCCTAATGAACTATATACTCAAGAAGAGCCAAAAGATGAAGAGAGCATTGAAGATAAAGAGGGTTTGTTAAACAAGGTAAAGAAACTTTTTTAGTAGGAGAAGTAGATGCGTTATATTTTAGCTTTGGTAGCCTTATGGTTGTTTGGTGGTTGTTCTGATGAGAAAAAAGTTCGGTATGATGGTGAGATGCTTATAGAACAGAAGTGTGCTATGTGTCATAACCTTAAAATGCCACCAGATACATACGAAGATGAAAAAGCACCCCCTATGATGGCTGTAGTTTTTCACCTGAAAGATTTTATGAAAATCACCATGGATGAAGAGAAGTTTAGTAAGTTTATCCCTTTTGTGCAAGATTATGTTATAAATCCCAGTAAAGAGAAGTCATACTGTGATAAAGAGAGTCTTGAGAGTTATGGTGTAATGCCGTCACAAAAAGGTAATGTCACCGAAGATGAACTCGAAGCCATAGCTACGTATATGTATGATTTTTATGACCAGCAGAAGTATCTCAAGCAGATGCAGGCAAAGGCAGCTTTTGATGCCTTGCCAAAAGGGGAACAGATAGCACGCAAAAATGGCTGTTTTAACTGTCATAGCTTTGAGAAAAAAGGGGTAGGTCCCTCTTTTGCAATGATTGCAAAACAGAATGCTAAAGAGATAAAAGATACTATTGCCAATGGAAGTCATGGAAAATGGGAAGGCTTTCATGTGATGATGCCTGCATTTAAAAGTCACTTAACACAAGAGCATATTTTAATATTGCAGCAATGGATACAAAAAGATGCCTTCGGAAAACAGGAGACAAAACCTGTTAAAAATAGAGTAGAAACACCATGGAAGGTAAAAAATGATATTTGATTTGGATAAAGATAAAGCGTTAAACGAAACCTATAAACTAATGGCACAGACCATTATACCAAGACCTATTGCCTGGGTTGTGACAGAAGATGAAGGGGTAGTGAATATCGCTCCTTTCTCCTACTTTATAGGGTTGTCCTCTGAGCCCGCTTCTGTACTTATTTCGGTTGGACATAAGCCTGATGGTACTCCTAAAGATACACTGGCAAACATACGTAAGCACAAAAAATGTACTATTTGTATGGTAAAAGAGGAAGATTTAGAGAAGATGCACTTTTCTTCTAAAGGATTAGATAAAGAACTTAGTGAAGCAGCACTTTTTTCAATAGGAACGAAGCCTTTGCTAGAAGGCTATCCTCCTATGATAAAAGGGGTACCGTGTGCTTATGTCTGTGAACTGAATCAAGAGATAGATTTGGGAGGTGGTACTACGATTCCTTTGGTTTTAAATGTCAAGCAAATATTTGTCGATGATGAGGTGATTACCGATAAAGAGAGATTGACTATCTCTTTTGATCCTGTGGCCCGCATAGGAAAGAGTTATGCTTTTTTAGGGGAGGAGATGGAAGCCCCCATGATACCATAGAGGTCTCCTTAAGGTATATTGGTTAAAATCACTTCATGTTAATACGAAAACTTTTTAAATTTGAAAATGCACACATTGTGCGAGACTGTTCTACACAGCGTTGTAGTGAAAATATCCATGGACACTCTTATAAAGTTGAAGTTTTATTGGAGTCTAACTATTTGGATAATGGTCAAATGGTCTATGATTTTGGCTTGACTAAGCTTTATATAAAAGAGCTTATAGACTCCTTTGATCATGCCGTTACACTATGGTCTAGTGACGATAAAGAGTATATTAAAAGTATGAAAAAATACTCTGAAAGATGGGTGGAGCTTCCTGTTTCGCCTTCAGCAGAGCAGTTTTCTCGTGTCATCTATCTTATTGTTGAGAGAGTTTTAGAGTGCACAGAGATGCAAAATGGAGAAAGAGAAGTTAAGTTGCATAGTATTATTGTGCATGAAACAGAGACAGGATATGCACAAGGGTTTAAAGAGGATGCACATTCTGTATTGATGGGAATGATTAAACTTGAAGATATACTATTCTCCAAACAGGTACAAAAAGAGTGGTCAGATGTGCAATT
>JALVXW010000170.1 GCA_027038155.1 Sulfurovum sp. | reverse complement strand
TATCAGCCACACAACGACAAAGCTGGAAGTGCTGCAAAACTCATAGCGAGTTTAACTCTTTAAAAATTTTTCCATCTCCTCTGTAGATAATGGTTCACTATAGTAGTACCCTTGTCCTATAGTGCACCCTTTACTGAGTAAAAAATCTTTTTGTACTTCGTTCTCTATCCCCTCTGCAACCACTTTTAAATGAAGACTTTTGGAAAGTGCCAAAATAGTCTGAACAATAGCCACTGCATCTTCATCATGAGGGATATCCAAAATAAAAGATTTATCTATCTTCAAAGTTGTAATAGGCAAACGTTTTAACTGTGCCAAAGAGGAGTACCCTGTACCAAAATCATCAATCGCAATAGAGATACCCCATCTATGTAACTCTTCTAAGATACCAATAACACTGTCTGTATTTTTCATCACTTCTGTTTCTGTAATCTCAAGCTCTAACCATGCTACATCAAAATCATAGGTTTTAAGGTTTTGGTATACTTTCTCTTTAAGTTGAGGATACTCTAACTCTTGCATACTCATATTGAGTGCCAATACCCCTGGGTTTAGTCCCTCTTTATACCATTGACCTACTTGTCTCATCGCCTTTTGCATCACCCAAAAATCAAGCTCTGTGACAAGTCCTATTTTTTCTGAGAGAGGAACGAATATTTCTGGAAGTAATAGTCCATCTGTAGGATGCATCCATCGCACTAACGCCTCTATCCCAATCAATTTTCCTGTTTTTATATTGATTTTAGGCTGATAATAGACTTTAAAATCCTCATGAGTAATACTCTCTCTTAAATCCCTCTCCATCATAAGCTGTGCATAAGCCTTATCGGTCATCTCGCTGGTATAAAACTGAAAATGGGCACTACTGTTCTCCTTTGCTTTATACATCGCAGTATCTGCAAACTTCATCAGATTATCTACATCATAACCATCTGCTGAGGTACGGCTAATCCCAATACTTGCAGATACATAAAGATTATAATGATCCGCATGTATAGGTGCCTCTATGACATCTAAAATTTCTTTTGCATAGTCTATAATTTCACCCTCTTTCCTAATATGCTGAAGCAATATAAGAAACTCATCTCCACCTAAACGTGCAGCAATATTATCGCCTTTGATAATGTTTTTTAATCTTTCTCCTATAACTGTAAGTACCTTGTCTCCTATAATATGTCCTAAAGAGTCATTAATCTTTTTAAATCTATCCAAATCAATAAAGAGCAAGACCAACTCCTCATCATCTTGCATCATCTCTAGTGCATCTTCTAACTCTTTAACAAACAACATACGGTTAGGCAAACCAGTAAGCACATCATGGTGTGCCTGATAGTACAGTATACTTTTCTGCCTGACAATCTCAATCTCCATCTCTTTTCTATCTGAAATATCACGACAGACCAGATAGATCATTTCGCGATTATTTAATGTAATAGTAGTAAAAACAACCTCTGCCCAAAAGAGTGTCTGGTCCTCTTTTTTAAGTAGCCACTCTTCTCGTACCTCTTGTTTCTCTTTTAGGACATGTTCTCTGTGGCGGTACATTTTTCTTAAAGAGGAGTTGCCATCTGGCTGAAGCCTCGGAAATATTTTATGTATTTTCATAGAGAAGAAAGCCTCTTTGCTTTGGTATGCAAAAAGATCCACCATCTTTTGGTTAACCTGCGACAAAGTATCATAATCTATTAACGCAATACCATCTGGTGATTTATCAAAAAGCAGTTCAAGTGTCTCTTTCTCTCTGCGTAGGTTCTCTTCTTCTACCGCTTTAATCGCACTTGTATTTACCAGATGAATCAATGCATTGGTAGAGGTTCCTACAAGTTCCAACTCCTTATAGGGTTCATGCTCTTTAAGTAGTACCCTCTCTGTCTCCCTTAAAGAGATTATGGTCATTGTTTGGTTAAGCAACTCCTTCTCTTTGGCAGTAAAGAACTCTCCATAGGTGTAAAATCCTGTAGTAGGTGCTATCTCCTGCAGTGGCAAAGTCTCTTTATCTATATCTTCTGGCATAAAATGACGGCGCGCCATACAGGAGTAGACAAAAATTGCCTCAGGGGCATGCCTTTTTATACGTTGCCACGCATTTTTTGAACGTGCCAAAATATCAATAGAGTCTCCATACCCAAATTGTACCTTGTCTCCCTCTTTGAGATTCCCTGCAAAACTCAAAGAGCCATCTTCATGCTTGGTAACTACAGCCCGTGCCACATCTATACCTTCTTTTTTCATAATAAGCGGAAACTCTATCCCAATAGCAGGCAGTGACTTTGCTGTCTCTTTGCCCAAATAGTGTATATAGGTATCAACTGCACTCATATTGTCAATTGTATAGACACGGTTTGCTTCTGCATGTGTCAAGGTCAAGACTTTTCCAATACGTCTCCAACTAAAGTTATAGTTATTTCTTACATCAAGACGTTTACTGTGTAGTGCGACACATACTGCACCCCTCTCCAAAATAACATCTTTTGCAAAGACATAAG
>JALVXW010000169.1 GCA_027038155.1 Sulfurovum sp. | reverse complement strand
TGGCAAAGTATGACTTTAAAAAGTTTGTTTTTTTCAATCTCTTTGCATCTATTCTATTTGTCTGTGTGATAGGGTTGAGTGCCTACTATATGAGTGAGTCTATTATTGCATTTTTTACAGTGGTTAAAGAGCGTCCATGGATTGCACCTGTAGTACTGTTTGGTATAGTGGGGATAGTTTGGTTTGGTATGGAGAGGATGACAAAGAAGAGAAACAGGAAGTAGTACGTAAACTACTTCCTAACTGTTTTTATAAACTTCTCAATACGTCTAATACCCTCACGTATAGTTGTAATATCTGTTGCAAATGAGAATCTAAAGTAGCCCTCACTTCCAAAGCCAATCCCTGGTACCACTGCTACACCTGTGGCTTGAAGCAGTGCTTTACAAAAGTCAATAGAGTTATTTGAGATATCTTTAATATTGACAAAAAGGTAGAAAGCTCCTTGTGGTTTGAGTACAGAGAGCCCCTCTATCTCATTAAAGAGTTTTACCGCTTCATCACGACGTCCTTCAAAGGCTTTTCGCATATGCTCTATCTCCTCATCTACCTCACCAAGTAGTGCAGGGATAGCTGCTTTTTGGGTAATGGAGTTAATGTTTGATGTACTTTGTGACTGAAGTTTATTCATCGCAGCGATGAGCTTTTTGTTGGGGCTGGCAAGATAGCCAAAACGCCACCCTGTCATTGCGACAGATTTACTTAGACCATTGATAGTAACGGTTCTTTGGTACATATCATCAGAGATACTGGCTGCTGCGGTAAACTCTATGTCGTAAACAAGCTTCTCATACATCTCATCTGAAGCCACAACAATCTTTGTGCCTTTAAGCACTTTGGCTAAAGCTTCTAGCTCCTCTTTGGAGTAAACAGAACCCGTAGGGTTTGAGGGCGTTGTCAAGATAATCATCTTAGTTTTAGAGGTAATCGCCTCCTTGAGCTGTTGAGCTGTAATCTTAAATCCAGCTATCTCATCTGTCTGGATGATGACAGGTTTTGCTGAGGCGTATTTGACAAGCTCAGGATAGGTCACCCAGTAGGGTGCGGGGATAATCACCTCATCTCCCTCATTAAGTACAGCCTGAAAGAGGTTAAAGAGCGACTGTTTTGCCCCATTGCTGACAATAATATCAGAGGGTGCATAGCGAAGACCATTGTCACGTTGAAGTTTTGCAGCAACCGCCTCCAAAAGTTCTGGTATGCCTGCAACTGCGGTATATTGTGTAAATCCGTCATTGATGGCTTGTATCGCCTCCTCTTTAATACGCTTAGGCGTTTCAAAGTCTGGTTCGCCAGCTGAAAATGAGAGTATATCTTTACCTTGTGCCTTTAAATCACGTGCAAGTGAAGAGATGGCAATAGTAAGTGAAGGAGAGAGTGTTTGGATGCGATCAGAAAGTAGCATGAAAACCCTTGTTTTTTTATTTTAAATAACTATGATTATAACAAAAAATCGTTGATATATGACTAATGATTGCCTAATAAATGAGATTATATGCTTATTTTATGTATGATTAGAGAAACAAAGGTGTTGATTTGCATTGTTGTATCTGTGATGGTATTGCTCATAAGTTTGTAGATGAAAAAACAATGATTGTCTATTATGTTTGTCCTTTTTGTGACACTATTTTTAAATCTCCCAAATATCATCAAAATTTTATGGTGCAAAAAGAGCGTTACGATTTGCATGAAAATAGCGAAGATAACAGAGGCTACCTTGCCTACTTTCAACGTTTTTTAGACTCTGTTTTGCCCTATGTGTCAGATGCCAAAAATGCTCTGGATTTTGGCTGTGGACGTAGCTCTTTGCTTGCTAAAATGCTTACTAAAGAGGGGATAGTGTGCGACTATTATGACCCTATTTATCATCCTGACGGTTTGGTAAACACGAAAAAGTATGACCTTATTGTCTCTACGGAAGTATTTGAACATCTTCATCACCCAAAAGCGGTATTTGAAGATTTGGTACAGAGGTTAAACCCTCAGGGGTATTTGGCACTGCAAACAGAGTTTCACCCTCGCACAGTGACACTTTTTAAACAGTGGTACTACCATAAAGACCCCACACATATTGCTTTTTTCACGCCACAGAGCTTTGAGGTACTGTCCTTGCTTTTTCAGTGTAAAGTGGTAGCCCATAACAGTAAAAATATTATCATTATTCAGAAAGTCTAATTACTGCTTTTTGCGGTTTTGTTTGGTTTTCGTCTCTCTTTTTGGGTGTATGGTTTTTCTCTTTTTTGACTTTTGTTGGACTCTTTTTCCTCTTCTTTGCCTCTTGTGCTTCTCTAAAAGCGTGTATATTTGCTAAGTGCTCTTTGTAGGTTGTTGCAAAATGGTGTTTGCCACTAGGGGTGAGCATAAAAAAGAGGTAGTCTGTTTGTGCAGGAGAGAGAGCGGCTTTAAGTGCCTCTATGCTTACTGTTGCCAAAGGAGCAGGAGGAAGCCCTTTGTGTTTATAGGTATTGTAACGACTGTTGTCATCTCTAATACGCTCATGTGTCACAATAGTGTGAGCATACTTTCCGTAGTTGAGCGTTCCATCCATTTGAAGTTTCATACCTTTTTTGAGTCGATTAGATATTACCGAAGCAACAAGCCTCATCTCCTCTTTGTCATTGGTCTCCTTTTGTATAATGGATGCCACAATCAATAGTTTTTTCAGATGCCTTTTATCTATTTTCATTTGGGTATGATGTTGCATAAAATGGTTTAATTTTTCATTTGAGAGTCTATAGAGTAGTTTGATTGTCTCCTCTTCATTCAAGTCTTTTAAAATATGATAGTACCCAGCTAAGATATCCCCCTCTGAGAATTGACTATATTTTTGATAGCTTTTGAGTATCTTATGAAAATTGAGTTTTAAATCGTGTGCAAGTCGTTTGCTTAGCTCTTGGCTTGTCTCACCTGCATATAGTTTGATACCTATGATTCTGTCATGGTTTTTTCTTAACGCATCAAAAAAGGCAAATCTGGTTTGAGGTATATCTTGAAGTAGATACCACCCTTTGGGTGGTGTGTGCATCAAGTGTAATATCCATCTATCAACAGGCAATACACTGTAGCCATGTGTTTTGAGTGTAGAGAGAACAGTCTCTGCATTAGAAGAGGAGATATAAAAAGAGCTATCTCCTTTTTTAATGGGGATATAGTTATAGAGTATAAGTAGCAGCAACAGTACAATCAGTAGCTTACTAAAAAAGCGAAGGAGACGATACTTGATTCGTATTACTCTCTTCATCTCTTTCCTTGGTATTAAAAAAGAGAGTACTCTTCTTTAATTGTATGTAAAATACTTTTATCTGCATTGTAGATAAATGCATAGTTATAGTGTATGCTTTTAAGGAGTTCTCTTAACTCCTCTTCGCTCTCAAACCAGTAGGGGTGGTCAATACCCGGTATTTTGCTCTTTGGTGGAGAAAATACCACACTCTTAACCCACATATTGCTACGCATCACATACGCTCTTGCTTTAGCAATATCACTGGTATTGTCTGTAAAAATTGCAACCCTGTCTGTTTTGCTTGCACGTGTAGTTCTCAGTTTGGTATCTATAAATACAGGTAGAAAATGTTTTGTGTATTTAATTCTATCCATCGTTATGGGCAGATGGTGCTGGTTGCAAAAATCAACCGCTCGAAGAAGATACTCCAGATGAAAAGGGATAAGCTCTTTCTCTTGATAGAGAAATCCACCCACTTTAAAGGTAGATTTAAAGAGTGTATCTGAAACAAGGTATCCCTCTACCTCTTTGTTAAGCATAGGTACATCAGGTTTGATAAGTTTCATAAGTGCTGTATCGCTACCGACAAAGAGTGAGCTGTCGGTATTGAGTATCTGCTCAAATGCCTTTTTCCACTCATTGGCAATTATTGTAACGGCACCTCTATGTTTGAGTATCATCTTCAAAAAGGTTAGTTCATGGTCCAAAAGCAGGTAAAACTGTGCCTCTTTTTTGAGTATCACATAGCGTATAAGCTTAAAGGCTGCCAGTTGAATATCACTTACTTTTATCCATGCAATCTCATCATCTTTTTTAACAATACTCTCATCATCATAGATAATCGCATAGGCACCATTGGCTATGGCTTGGTCTATCTCTTCTTGATTGGAGGAGAAAAACAGGTCTCCATGTTCTACCTTCGATTGGTAAACCGTAGCAGCTTCTATCGCCTGTACTTGCGGTGTGTTGGTGAGTACACCCTCTGTAAGATTGAGTATATCTTCTATTTTCATCTATTACCCTATAGGTGTGCCAGCCGTTTTAGGCTTCTCTGGGCGTATCATGCAGAGACCATCTTCATCTTTGGCAGCGAGAAGCATCCCTTGACTTACAAGTCCCATGAGCTTAGCTGGTTTGAGGTTTGCAACAACACACACTTGTGTATTTAGCATATCGTCTGCACTGTACCACTCTTTAATCCCTGCAACAATTTGTCGTGGCTCCTCTTCTCCTATATCTACTTGCAGTAGAAGCAGTTTTTTGCTTTTTGGTACCTCTTGGGCCTCTACTACTGTACCTACTTTAAGGGAAGTTTGGAAGAATTGGTCTATGCCTATGTATGTGATACCTTCTATCTCTTTAAGCTCTTTTTTCTTCTCTATGTTTGGCTTATCTGTTTTGGTTGCTTTCTCCTCAGGCTCTATCTGTGCGAGTAGAGGTGCTTCAATACGAGGGAAGAGAGGCTCTATCTTTTCAAGGGTAAATGGCGCAAGCAGTTCTTTGCCTTTTGCAAGCCTTTTCCATGCATCATTGTCTAGAGTAAAATGTAGGGCATCAGCTATCTTTTTACAGACTACTGGCATGACTGGTGAGAGCATGACAGAGACTTTTGCCAAGATGGCTACAATAAGACCATTGAGTGCCATCGCTTCTTCCTCTTTGCCTTCTTTCATGAGTCTCCATGGTTGGTACATATCTATGGCTTTGTTGGCTACAGTAAGTGGTCTCCAAAGCTCTTCCAGGTAGCGGTGAATCTGCATCTCAAAAAGAAGTGGTTCAAGCTTGTCCAGTGAAGCGTGTACTTCATCAAGCTCAGCTTGATAGTATTTGCTTACATGAGAAGAGTCCACTTTGCCACCAAAATATTTTCCACTCATTCCAATGACACGGTTGAGTAGATTCCCAAGGTCATTTCCAAGGTCAGAGTTGATGCGGTCAATGAGTGCTTTTTGGCTAAAGTCACCATCTCCTCCAAAAGGTACTTCACGAAGCATAAAGTAGCGGAAGTTGTCTAGTCCGTATGCCTCTGCAACCTCTTTGGGGTTGACCACATTCCCTTTGGACTTAGACATCTTCTCACCATCACGTGTCCACCAGCCATGTGCTGCAATATGTTTGGGCAAAGGGAGCCCCAGACTCATCAAAAAGGCTGGCCAGTAGATAGCATGAAAACGTAAAATATCTTTACCTATAAGCTGTACACGTGCAGGCCAGAAGTCCATGTTTTTCTCATCGGTACCATACCCAAGTGCTGTCACGTAGTTCATAAGTGCATCAAGCCATACATACATGACATGTTTTGGGTCATTCATCTCTTTGGGGAGTTTGACACCCCAGTCGAAACTTGTTCGTGTAATGGAGAGGTCCTGCAAACCACCCTCTACAAAACGTATCACCTCATTTTTTTTGCTTCGTGGCAAGATGCAGTCTGGTGTATCGTTGTACCATGCAAGCAGTCTCTCCTCATACGCAGAGAGTCTGAAGAAGTAAGACTCCTCTTCTACCACACTTGTGTGCTTTCCGCACTCTGGACAAAATTCGCCATCAACAAGTTGAATCTCAGGAAAAAAAGTCTCACATGAGATACAGTAGTGTCCTTTGTAGGTATCTTTATAAATATCTCCGTTGTTATACATTGTTGTAAATGCTTTTTGCACACCCTTCATGTGCTCTTCGTCAGTGGTACGTATAAATTTGTCATAAGAGATGTCAAAGTCGTCCCAGAGATCTTTAAAGGTTGCAGAGATTTTATCTGCATAAGCTTGTGTACTTTCACCTCTTTTTTTGGCTGCTTCTTCTATCTTTTGTCCGTGTTCATCTGTACCGGTAAGAAAGAAAGTATCCAGCCCTGCAAGACGAGAGTAGCGTGCGAGCGTATCGGCAATAATTGTGGTATAGGCATGACCAATATGTGCAATGTCGTTGACATAATAGATAGGAGTAGTAATATAGGCTTTTTTGCATGAGTTTGACATGTAGTGTTTTCCTTAAACAAATGAGTTTTAAGAGATAGTTTATCTAAAATGTGCTGTTATATGGGTGAAATGAAAGGATACCTTTACTAATATATGACCCTATTAACCCAAATTATGTAATTATTTGGGATAAAGGGTTGCGTATGTATTATGTCTATATTGTAGAGTGTGCAGATAAGACACTCTATACAGGTGTAACCACTGAACTGGAACGTAGAGTAGAGGAGCATAATAGTTCGAAAAAAGGTGCCAAATATACGCGTATAAGACGCCCCGTAAAGCTTGTATATAGTGAAATATACCCAGATAGAAGCAGCGCCTCCAAACGAGAGTATGTGATAAAAAAGAAGATGAGTCGCACCCAAAAGCTTAAACTCATGGGAACCTCTAAAAATAGGTGATACCCACAACATCTCTAGCTTTTCTCTAGACTAGGCACTCTTTTCTCAAAGAGAGTGCAAGCATAGGGAAACTCTAGCCACAGCTAATTCCCTTATTGCTTTTACGTAATGCATATGGTTCCAAATTATACAATAAAATTACCAAACTGGCAAAAGAGTCCAATGCCTTAGTTTGCTCTTCTGTATCTTTTTCTTATAAAGCATAGAAGCAAAATCACCCTATTAAACTCTTTTTTACCAAAAAAGCACTAATATTTACAAAAAATACAAAGAAGAAACAAATGCAAGAAATAAAACTCACCCAATACAGTCATGGTGCAGGATGTGGGTGTAAAATCTCACCTAAACAGCTTGATAATATTTTAAAATCTGCACGAGAAACCGTAATTTATCCTGAATTACTCGTGGGCAATTCCAGTAAAGATGATGCAGCGGCATTTGATCTTGGTAATGGCACTTCGGTGCTTTCTACTACGGATTTTTTTATGCCTATTGTGGATGACCCTTTTACCTTTGGGCGTATCGCTGCGACCAATGCTATTAGTGACATCTATGCGATGGGCGGTAAGCCACTTATGGCTATCTCTATCTTTGGATGGCCTGTAAAAAAGCTGAGTGATGAGGTGGCTCGTTTGGTAATAGATGGGGGGCGTTCGGTGTGTGAAGAGGCAGGCATACCACTTGCAGGTGGGCACAGTATTGATTCTCCTGAGCCTATCTTTGGTTTGGCAGTGACAGGTTTGGTAAATAATGAAGATTTGAAACAAAACGATACTGCCGAGGAGGGGTGTGAACTCTTTTTGACTAAGCCACTTGGTATCGGCATCTTGACCACAGCACAAAAACAGGGTAAAATCGCCGAGGGCGACATAGAGCCAGCTGTAGAGGCGATGTGTACGCTTAATAGGATAGGTGCAGAGATTTCTGCCCTTGAGGGAGTGACTGCCATTACCGATGTGACAGGTTTTGGACTTCTTGGGCATTTGAGTGAGATATGCGAGGGGAGCGGTATCTCTGCTGTAGTACGTTTTGAGGATGTGCCACTGCTTCCTAAAGTTAAGGAGTATTGGGCAATGGAGTGTGTGCCTGGGGGTACACGGCGTAATTTTGAGAGTTATGGGCATCATATCGGTACGATGACGCTAGAGCAACAAGATATCCTTTGTGATGCACAGACATCTGGTGGCTTACTCTGTGCGGTACGCAAAGAGAGTGTTGAAGCTTTTTTGGAGCTTACTTGCAAAGAGGGGCTTGAGCTTAAAAGTATCGGTGAGACTGTGGTACGTGGAGAGCACCTTATTGAAGTTGTCTAGTACACAAGAGTCTCCCCCTGTAGGTACAGTAGATGAGATAGAAGCGATTAATACACTTGAGCTGCCTTTGACGGAGGATTTTCGGCGTATTGTGTTAGAAGATAGACCTCTCATAGATGTACGTGCTCCTGTAGAGTTTAACAAAGGAGCGTTCCCTACCTCGGTAAATCTTCCACTCATGACAGACGAAGAACGACACCTCATAGGCATACGATATAAAGAAAAGGGTAATGCTTCTGCCGTACAACTGGGTAAAGAACTGGTGGGTCCCGTGAAGCAAGAGAGGATAGAAGCATGGAAAGCGTTTGTCAAAACCCATCCTGATGCTTATCTGTACTGTTTTAGAGGAGGACAACGCTCACAAATAGCTCAGGCATGGATACAAGAAACTGGCATTATTATCCCTCGACTCAAAGGTGGCTACAAAGCCTTTCGTGCTTTTTTGATGGCTGAATCAGAACGTATTGCTAGAGAAGCCAGTACACTTATAATTGGTGGACGCACAGGCAGCGGCAAAACAGGTTTAATTTTGGAGTGTGAAAACAGCATAAACCTTGAAGGGCTTGCAAATCATAGAGGCTCCTCTTTTGGTGGCTTTGCCACAGCACAACCTTCTCAGATAGATTTTGAAGATGCACTTGGGTATGCACTTGTGAAGCATGAAACTAAAGGGTATAAACATCTCATCTTAGAAGATGAGAGTCATAATATAGGACGTATCTATATCCCAAAGCCACTCTTTACACATTTAAAAAAAGGGGAACTTGTTATTCTAAATACGCCGACGCAAGAGCGTGTAGAGATTATTTTTGATGAGTATGTGACCCAAGCACTTCAAAAATATAGTTTATGTTATGGTAAAGAGGGGTTGAAAGAATGGTTTAATCATGCAAATGATGCTTTGAAGCGCATAAAAAAACGGGTAGGGCATGAACGGTATATTAAAATGCATACAGTATTTGTAGATGCATATGCCGTACATCAAAAAACAGGTGACACGTCGGCACATAAAGTATGGATAGAGAAACTCTTGCGAGAGTATTATGACCCTATGTATGACTATCAGATAGAAAAAGGGGATATACCCATTGCTTTTGAGGGGAATCATGATGAAGTTTTGGCGTATCTTCAAGCTAGAAAATAGACTATGATATTGTGAACGTTTAGATTATTTGGAGGGTTTGATTTGGGTAAATTATATCTCTTTCAAATATCTCGCTACCCCATCTTCATCGTTAGAGTAGGGGAGTACCACATCTGCTACCGCTTTTACTTCGTCTAATGCATTCGATACCGCTACTGAGGTACCAGCAACCTTAAACATCTCTATGTCATTTACAGAGTCACCAAATACTGTTACATCTTTACATTCTTGTTCTAGGTACTCCATGACTTTGGTAAGAGCATGGGCTTTGTCGCCTTCTGGGTGTAAGATGGTGAGAAACCAGCCATCTGAGTAGTTTTCGGGAGAGAGTTTATACTCTAGCTCTTTGCCAAAAGTCTGCTCTAGGTGTATGGCTAGAGGAGTGAGTGTCTCATGGCTACCAAAGTAAACAAGCTTGAGGTTCATCTCTATCGCATGTATATTTTTACACGCTACCATACGTGGGTCGTTACGGTAGTTTTCCAGTACGCCATGTTGATATGCGTTAAGTGTAGTAGGAAAAAGAAAAGACTCCTCTAGTGTCACAATATCTTTAAGTGCAATGATAAAAGGGTAGATGTCATACTTTGCTCCCTCAGCAATAATGGCATCTGCTTGTGCTTTGTTAAGGGTTTTTATCTCTACGAGTTTCTTTTTTGGGGTGACTATCATTGTACCATCAAGCAGTATCATAGGAGCATCTAAGTGTAGTTTGTCTAAAAAATGAAGCGATTTTTGAAAGCTTCTTGCTGTAGCTATTGAGAGTATAGCATCTTCAGTTTTGCTATTCCATACCTTTGCAGTAAAGTCACTTATGCTCTGATCCGAGCGTAAGAGTGTGTGGTCTAGGTCGGTAATATAGATGGGAGGCATGCTATTGAGCGGGTTTTGTTTGATGCTTGCCCACATCATATCGGCTTGCCATAGAGAGAAAAAACGCTTTGAGTGCATAGGCAGTCGCCGCATAAACGGTTTTTGTTTCAAGCTGTGCAGAAGGTGTTTTCACTACCTTTAGTAGTGCTTCTAAATCTTCAAGACTAAACTCCCTAAGCATATAGATATTCCACTCTTCAGATTTTTTTATCATCGCTTTGACATACGCCTCTTTTTGCAACTGCATCATCTTTTTGTCTATCTTTTGCCCACCAATACCATTTTGCATCAAGGGTTTGATAAGCTCATCAAACATAACCCCTATAAACTCTTTTTTATAGAGTGTTTTGTTTATCGCTTCAAGTAAACGCATTCGACTCTGGGCCTCTTCATCATCTTGTAGGCTTTTAAGGTAGTGTTGGGTTTGGTTGGCATCAAAGGTTTCCAAAGAGGCATCTGCAAACTGCAAATAGGCAACATTACGATAGTTTTGCAGTACTTCATCCATTTCGCTTTCACTTAAATGACGCTTGATGTATTCTTTGAAGCGTATAGAAAGAAGTTGCATATCATAAGGAGTATTTTCTTCTTTGTTGGAAAAGCTATTTTGCATAGCCGAAAACTCTGATTGGAGCTGAAGAAGTTGCTCTTCGGCAGTTGAAAGAGAGAGATACTTCTCTATCTGTGCATCTGTAGCCGCAAACAGTAGGTAGGTTGTTGAGAGTAGCAGTATAATAATTTTATTCATAGTGATATTATAGCAAGAGGGTTGTTAAGGCAACCCTTGCCCCAAATCACAAAATAGAATTTTTTGAATCCTGTGTTAAGATTTGGGCTTATTTCAACACTCCATACGTACTACCCGTACC
>JALVXW010000168.1 GCA_027038155.1 Sulfurovum sp. | reverse complement strand
CTATACTCTCTCTTTGGTTAGCTGAGCATCAAATGAACCAATATTTTGAAGCGCAGTTATCAGGTTATACGGAGCATAAATCTATCATTCCACTAAAAAAGTCCGGTACTATAGTGCAAGGTAACGCAACGAGAGTGAATTGGGAAGAAGTTTGTTCTATTACGTTAGTTGATGAAGTTTATATTATTGGCAATCCTCCTTATTTGGGGGCTAGACTGCAAGATCCTGAACAGAAAAGAGATATGAGTATAGTGCTATATGATATTAAAGGACATAACAATATGGACTATATCGTGTGCTGGTTTTACAAAGCAGCAGACTATATTAAAGGACTAAATGCCAAAGTTGCTTTGGTAAGTACTAATTCAATTTGTCAAGGAGAACAAGTAGCCTTGATATGGTCACATATTTTTTCTAAACATATCGAAATAGACTTTGCTCATCAATCTTTTAAGTGGACAAATAATGCTAAAGGAAATGCAGGGGTTACTGTAATTATTGTTGGCTTAAGGAATATAAGCAAGGCACCAAAATATTTATTTAAAGATAATTTACGAAAATTAGCAAAAAATATCAACCCATATTTGTTAGATGCTCCTGATGTAATTGTTATAGGCAGAAGTAACCCACTTTCAAAATTTCCTGAAATGAGCTTTGGAAGTATGCCAAACGATCAAGGGTTTCTTTTATTAAGTGAAGAAGAAAAAGAAGATTTAGTAACTCAAAACCGTAATGTCACTAAATATATTAAACAATTCTCAGGTGGTGCGGAATTTGTTAAAGGAATAAAAAAATATTGCTTATGGATTAATGATAAAACACTACAAGATGCACTCAAAATTTCTAAAATTATGGAACGAATCAATAATGTAGAAATACATAGACTAAGTAGTAAGCGTGAAGCAACACAAAAATTAGCTGATACCCCTCATCAATTTGGAGAAATAAGGCACAAAAATACAGATTCAATAATCATACCTGCCACCTCCTCAGAAAAAAGAGATTATATTCCTATAGGTTTTCTAAATGGTGATACTGTTATATCAAATTCTGCAATGGCAATTTATGATGCTGAAGCTTGGCTCTTTGCAGTAGTAACAAGTCGTATGCACATGGTATGGGCGAGAGCAGTTGGTGGTAAATTAAAAACAGATTACAGATACTCTGCAAAACTATGTTATAACACATTTCCATTCCCTAACATTAGCACCAAACAAAAAGAAAACCTAAATCTTTATGTATTTTCTATATTAGATGAAAGAGCCAAACATTCAGATAGGACAATGGCATGGATGTACAATCCTGATACAATGCCAAAAGGTTTACTAAAAGCACATCAAGAGTTGGATGAAGCGATAGAAAAGTGCTACCGTTTACAACCGTTTAAAAATGATACTGAACGCTTAGAATACCTCTTTAAACTTTACGAAGAGATGACAAAAAAAGATACACTCTTTGCCAAGCAGAAAAAAACTAGAAAAAAGAAGGAAAAGTAGATGCCTGATTTAGTCCATGTAACCTATAATCAAACAGGAAAAAGCAAAAAGACCAATGCACTTGGTATGAGAGAGATGCAAGAAAAAGCTTACGAGGGAAGAACAGCCCAATACTTATTACTCAAAGCACCTCCTGCCTCTGGAAAGTCAAGAGCGTTGATGTTCATCGCATTAGACAAACTAAAAAATCAAGGTATAAAAAAAGTCATCGTGGCTGTTCCTGAAAAGTCTATTGGTGCATCTTTTGAGAGTACAGAGTTAAAAAAATATGGCTTTTTTGCAGACTGGGAACCAAATCCTAAATATAACCTTTGTACTCCAGGGGAAGAAAAAAGTAAAGTATCTGCATTTTTGGAGTTTATAGACAATGATGAAGAGATACTTATTTGTACGCATGCTACCTTGCGTTTTGCTTTTGATGGGTTGGATGAAAAGAAGTTAAACAATACACTTGTTGCCATAGATGAGTTTCATCATGTCTCAGCTGATGGCGATAACAGACTAGGTGAAGTACTTAAAAACATTATGGATAAGTCTGATGCTCATATTGTAGCGATGACAGGTTCATACTTTAGAGGTGATAGTGTACCAGTGCTACTACCTGAAGATGAGGCTAAATTTACCAAAGTAACCTACAACTACTATCAGCAGCTAAATGGATATGAATACTTAAAATCATTAGGTATAGGGTATCACTTCTATACAGGTAGGTATTTTAAAAAACAACCAGATAAAGAGATGTCTGCCTTAGCAGAGGTACTGGATGAGTCTAAAAAAACTATTGTGCATATACCAAGTGTAAACTCTGCCGAATCATCTAAAGAAAAATATGAAGAGGTCAATCACATTATAGATGCACTAGGTGAACTAGAGTATCAAGATGAAAAGACGGGTGTCTTATATGTTAAAAGTCAAAAGACAGGGAATATACTAAAAGTTGCAGATTTGGTAAATGATGACCCAAAGTCTAGAGATAAAATCTCAAATTATTTAAGAGGTGTAAACTCTGTAGATGATATAGATAT
>JALVXW010000167.1 GCA_027038155.1 Sulfurovum sp. | reverse complement strand
GAAAATTCATATGCCTAATGAATTACCTTGAGCCACAATTTTAGTAGCAGATTCTGAAAGTTCTTCAAGTACCCCATAATTATGTTTTCCACCCAAAGTATTTTCTAGAAAAGAAATATTTTGATATTAGTGCTACCTTTAAATATCATCCCTGTAAACATCTGTAATATCAAAATCATAGTCGGGTTCAATAACTGGGATATTGGCAAGTGATGCTTTATTTATCTCCACTGCTTTAAGATTATAATCATCACCTTGATAAAATTTTTGCTCTTTGGCATACTTTTCTTCCAATTTCATTTGAGCCGCTACCTGTTTGGCTTCAAGCTTATTTTTTAACTTGGTTTGATTGTTTTCTTTTTGTGTGGCAGTATTATTTTCTGCTATAGTAGTGTTATTGGCATGAAGCAGTATAAGCATAAAAAAAGAGGATAAAAATAATTTTTTCATAAATCAACCTTATTGTAATTACAATAGTATAGCATAGATTTTATGTTTTTGATGTAAAAATATCATTATTTTTTAATTTTTACGTCAAATTATTAATCTTTTTAAACTATAATGGTACAAAATAAAACAATCAAGGAAATTTATGAAATTGAAAATAGTATTGGTGACTTCTCTCATCACGGCATCTGCTATGGCGACAGAAAGTAGTACTGCACAAGGTTTAGCCGTCAAACAAGAGGGTATAAAGTACATTAAAATGTTGGGCAAAGCACTAAAAACTGAACTAAAAGCACATATGAAAAAAGATCCTACAGGGCTTGAAGCTTTGACATTTTGTACAGGAAGTGCAGAGAGAATAACAAAAGAGGTGAATGCGAAACTTCCTAGTTATGCGAAAGTAAGAAGAACAGCACTTAAAGTACGTAATAGTTCTGCAAATCCATCTGATATGATAGACAAAAAAATAATGAGAGCATATGAGGCAGCTATTGAGGCAAAAACATTTACTCCTAAAGATATTAAGGTGCTAAAAGAGGGTGATGTGACACGTGTATATAAGCCACTTGTTATAAAAGCAGTATGTTTAAAGTGTCACGGAAGTCAATTGAATCCACAAATTTCAACGGCACTGAAAAGTGCCTATCCAGAAGATAAAGCAGTAGGATTTAAAGAGGGTGAATTGAGAGGGGTGATAGTCTCTGAAATTACAAAACATTAGAGGGTTCAATATTTTTTAGTAGGATAATATTGTTATAATACTGTATGAAGCTACCAATAATTATCCAAACTATATCAAAACAGTTAGAAAAGAAAAATGCAAAAGTTATTATAGTTGGCGGGAGCATACGTGACCACTTTTTGAAACTACCCATCAAGGACTATGATGTAGAAGTCTATGGGCTAGATAGCTTAGAAGAGTTGGTATCTGTGTTAGAAGCGTATGGTTCGGTAAATTTAGTGGGTAAGAGTTTTGGGGTGCTGAAGTTTTCTTATGAGGGGGAAGAGTATGATTTTTCTTTTCCACGTAAAGAGTCAAAAGTAGGCAGTGGGCATTGTGGGTTTGACGTAGAAATAGATGGGAATTTAGACTTTAATGATGCAGCTAGGCGTCGAGACTTTAGCATCAATGCTCTAGGCTTTGATGTACAAGCCAAAGCATTTTTAGACCCTTATGGTGGCATGGCTGATATAGAGGCTAAAAGAGTTCGTCATATTGATGATGACACCTTTATAGAAGATCCTTTGCGTATCTACAGAGCTGTACAGTTTGTCGCACGTTTTGGGTTTGTACTTGATAAGCAAACTTTTTTTCTGTGTAAAAAGATGGTAGAAGAGGGAATGCTTGAGGAATTACCCAAAGAGAGAGTCTATGCAGAGTGGCAGAAGCTATTACTAAAATCACCTAAACCCTCTATAGGGTTTGAACTGATGCGAGAGCTAGGCATATTGGAGCGTTATTTTCCTGAACTTCATGCACTTATAGATGTCCCCCAATCACCCAAATGGCACCCAGAAGGTGATGTCTGGGTACATACGATGATGACACTTGATGCAATGGCGAGAGAATTAAAAATTAAAAATGAGAAATTAAAAATAAAGGAGAGACAAAAACTGATGTTTTTGTTTGCTATTCTTTGTCATGATTTGGGAAAAGCTATTACAACAACACTTGAGTATAAAGATGGCACAATCAAAAAATGGCAAGAGATAAATAAAAATATTTCAAAAGAAACATATGCCTCAACTCTTCACTCTAAAATCCGTTCTATCGGGCATGAGTATGCAGGTATTGAGCCTACTAAAACGCTTATGTATCGGCTCACCGATGAACATGATTTTATAGAGAGTATTTTACCTTTGGTGGAACACCATCTTAAACCATCTCAGTTTTATAGAAATGGGGCAAAAGCAGCTGCTATACGAAGGCTTGCTACCAAAGTAAATATAGAAGAGCTAGTAGTCGTAGCCAAAGCGGACTTTTTAGGGCGGATAACAGAGGAGTCTTTACTAGGTATTTACCATGCAGGGGAGTGGCTACTAGAAAAATCTCGTGGGTTAGATGTGGTCAATAAACC
>JALVXW010000166.1 GCA_027038155.1 Sulfurovum sp. | reverse complement strand
TCTATCATCATACGCACCTGTGAACGCAAAAAACCATTGGCAGTAAAATAGATATAGTGACAGTCTTGTCTCTTTTGGTAGTGTGCTGTGTAGATTTGGCGTAGGGTTGTGTGTGTTTGGGTGCCTGTTTTTCTAAAGTAGGCAAAGTCATGCTCTCCTTCAAAGCATTGCAGTGCTTCTTGAAGTAAGCGTGCATCAAAAGTGTTGTAGTATGAGATATAACGCTTCTCAAAGACAGAGGGCTTTGTTGTCTTAAAGAGATAACGGTAGGTTCTTTTTTTGGCAGAGAATCTGGCATGAAACCCATCCTCTGCAAAGGTAAGATGCTTAAAGTGTATGTCTGTGAGTTTACGGTTAAGATTTAACTGTAATTTTTGTAAATCCTGCCAGTAGGGAGGGATATCAAAGTGAATGACCTGCCCTGTGGCATGTACCCCAGCATCTGTACGACCGCTCCCCACAATTGTAGTTTTGATGTGTAGTGAATGGAGGGCTTTTTCTATCTGATGGGTAATGGTCTGTTTGGTTGAATTTTGTTTTTGAAACCCAAAATAGTGGCTACCATCATAGGCAATGACTGCTTTTATACGCATACTCTTTGCCTAGAAGTATTTTAAAACACGTTTTTGAAAGAGCCAAAGCCCCAAGAGCATCGTTGAGATGAGTGCAACTGCCAAGGTTAACGGTGTTCCCCATTTCTCTAAAACAGAGGCAACAATATAGAGCCCTATAGCAGTAGAGGAGATAATTAAAAAAGTGTGGTTGTGTTGGTAGCGAGGGTTAATCATAGCAAAGGAGGCAACCAGATAGAGAGCCAAGAGGGGGATAAGGCTTACAAAGATAAAAAAGAGTGCTCTACGCATCATTTTTGGGTCTGTTTGTGCCTTACTCCAGTGGGTGACAACATCTTCAAAATGGTATTGTCTGTTTTGTTGATTGTCATAGACTTTAAGGACTTTATAGTTTGCCTCTTGTAGTTTGTTTTTTTCGTAGGTGTAGCCATAGCCATCATTAAGCTGTAGGGATGTTGTGCTGTTTTTATGGTTTAGTTTTCCTGTTTTGGCTGCAAAAAACTGTTCACTTTGCTGATTGGAACGATTGTAGATAACCATATCTTGATAGGTATCCTTTTTTTTATCTTTGACATAGATATAGTACTCTCCAAACTTTTGACCCAGTTCTCCTGCCACAATGTTAAGTTTGGCTTCGGACTGTTTCTCTTTTTTGAATGATTTGTAGAGTTGTTTGCTTAGAGGCATCGCCATAAATGAGATAGCACCTAAAAGCAAAGAGAAGAGAATAGCCAGCAGAAGCAATTTACGCAGGAGTTTTTTGGCATTTAGCCCCAAAGCATAAAGTGCAATCAACTCATTCTCCTGAGAGAGTTTTATCAAGATATTTGTCAACGAAGCGATAAAAGAGAGAGGAAGTGTATAGAAGATAATATCGGGTACATAGTAGGCATAGAGTTTAAGAAGTTCCAAGAATGTAAGCTGTATCTTTGCTGTAAGTCCGGCAATTTTGACCAAATAGACCAAAGAGATAATCATAAAAAATGGCAAAAAGATAGTCAAAAAGGAGTTCAAAAAGTTTGTTGAAATATAGGTTTTTACTCTAGCCATAGATGATAGTGTCCAATAGATGTAGTGCTTGTGTGTCATACAGATAGACAATCAATGTGGCCAGTGCCAAAAATGGTACAAAAGGCACCCCTTTCTCTCTCCATACCATAGCAGGTATCATCGCAAGTATCGCAGAGAGAAAGAGTGCCATAAAGAAGTTTGGAAAACCAAGCAGGGCACCCATGGTTCCTGCAACAATCACATCTGCTCCCCCCATAGCCTCTTTTCGTGCGATAAGAGAGGAGAGTAACCCAATCAGATAGAGACCCCCTGCTGCAATCGCTCCATACATCATCGCATCCAAAAAGTTGGGTTGTATGAGTGCAAAGAGCAAAGCAGCAAAGTTGACATTGTCTGGTACCGCCATATATTTAAAATCTATCATTACCAGTGCAAAGAGTGCTGTAAATGAAGCTGCCACAAAAGGTAGATACCAAACAAGCCCCAGTTTGAGGTAGAGAATAACAAAAATAAGACCCGTAAGCAACTCAACCACAGGATACTGCATAGAGATAGGCTCTTTACAAAAAGCACACCTGCCACGCAAGAAGAGCCATGAGAAGAGAGGGATGTTGTGATACCACTTGAGTGGGGTGTGGCAACGTTGACAATGTGAAGCGGGAAAAGAGATGCTCTCTCCTTTGGGAATGCGGTAAATCACTACATTTAAAAAAGAACCAATGAGCATACCAAAGATAAATACGGCTACGCCGATGATGATATTTTCTTGCATTATAGACCTCCAAAGCGTCTGTGTCGTTGTTTGAAATTTTCTAAAATAGTATGTAGCTCTTTGGCAGTAAAGTCTGGCCATAGGGTATCACTAAAATAGAGCTCTGCATAGGAGAGTTGCCAAAGTAGAAAGTTTGATAGCCTCTCCTCTCCAGAAGTACGTATAAGGATATCAATATCCGTATAGGGTGTCTGTAGGGCATTTGAGATATC
>JALVXW010000165.1 GCA_027038155.1 Sulfurovum sp. | reverse complement strand
CAGACGATTCACTCTTTTTTTGCTTTGGGGATTCGTGAGAGTATAGACGAGGGGTATGTGGAGTTTTTGATGGAGAAGAAGTATTTGAAGACACGTTTTTCCAAGCTCAAACTTCTTATCATCGATGAGATTTCTATGGTTTCTCCTGAACTCTTTAGCTCTATGGACTTAGTGTTACGTGGATTTAAAGGGGTGGATGCTCCTTTTGGTGCGGTACAGGTGGTCATTAGTGGTGATTTTTTTCAATTGCCACCAGTAAGCAAAGAGCCCAAAGAGAAACGCTTTGCATGGCAGTCTCCCTCGTGGAAAGCACTGGAACTTCAAACCTGTTACCTGCAAGAGAAGTTTAGACAGGATGACAACAGACTCATAGATGTACTAGATGATATACGCTCTGGCAACATTAGCGAAAAGACCCATAAGGCACTGGAAGCACGCATGGATGTGAGTCTCTCAGAGGGTGCGAAAATTACCCAACTCTACACCCACAATGCAGATGTAGATCGTATCAATCTAGCAGAACTCAACAAGTTGGAGGGTGAAGAGAAGCTTTATGTGTATGAGTCTAAAGGCTCTGCTAAAAACATAGATAAAATCTTCAAATCTTCACTGGTTTTAGAGGAGTTACGGCTTAAAAAGGGTGCATTAGTTATCTTTATCAAAAACTCTCCTGATGGGGAGTATGTCAATGGTACAACAGGTGTGGTGCAGAGCTTCAGTCCTATAGATAAGATGCCAATAGTGATTACCACACAAGGAAGAAAGGTCAAGCTGGATTTAGAAGAGTGGTCACTGGAAAACGAGAGTGGTAAAGTGCTTGCAACTGTTTCTCAGGTGCCACTGCGTCTGGCATGGGCTATTACCATACACAAGTCACAGGGGATGACACTTGACGCTGCACAGATAGACCTCTCTAAAACCTTTGAGGTGGGGCAGGGGTATGTTGCACTGTCTAGGATAAAAAGCATAGAGGGGTTAAGTCTGTTGGGGTTAAACCCTATGGCTTTGCGTGTTGACCCTCTTATACTGCATATTGATGGGCGTATAAAACAGGCTTCTGTAAAAGCAGGTGAAGCTCTGGAGGCTTTGGACAAAGATGCCTTCGAATCTGTGTGTGAAAAGCATATCTCTCGCATGGGTGGGGTGATAGAAAAGCAGAAGATAGAAGAGGAGAGAACTAACATCAAAGCAGGTAAACCCTCACACTCTGCCTACGTTACGCCCACGCACATCAAGACTAAAAATCTCATAGAGAAGTCAGAGACGCTTATAGAACTTGCGGTGAATAGAAAACTAGCCAAGGGGACGATTATCCAACATTTAGCACATATAAAAGAGGAAGAGCCAAACTTTGATATGGATAAATATAAACCTAAGGCTAAGCTCTTTCATGCAGTGGAAGATGTGGTACTCAAACTTACGACCAAGAAGCTGGCAGAGCACTTTACAGAAGATGGAAAGTTACGCCTCAAGCCTGTATTTGAGGCACTAGATGGTGAAGTAGGGTATGATGATATTCGGCTTTGTATATTGTTTATGGATTTAGGGAATCTCTAAAAACAGGTAATACCCATAACGTCTTTTAAATTTTTCTAGACTAAGTACTCTCTTTTCAGAGAGTATAGGCACAAGGCAATCCCTAGCCTTAGCCAAGGAACAACATATACTTTTTATTGTTTGTAATTAGTGTCGTGATTATGAGAGTTGTGATCGGTGTCGTGTGTTGTGTTGTGAGAGTTGTGATCGGTGTCATGTGTTGTGTCATGAGAGTTATGATCGGTGTCGTGTGTTGTGTTGTGAGAGTTGTGATCGGTGTCGTGTGTTGTGTCATGAGAGTTATGATCGGTGTCGTGTGTTGTGTCATGAGAGTTGTGATCGGTGTCGTGTGTTGTGTCATGAGAGTTATGATCGGTGTCGTGTGTTGTGTCATGAGAGTTGTGATCGGTGTCATGACTATGGGAGTCATGGTGGATTTTTTGATATGTCTGTTCAAGGTGTTTTTTTGCTTGAGTACATGTAGGCTTATGGAATGCAGATGTGCTATCTTGATAAACAGTAAGGTCAGCAGGATTAAATGTTGTTTTGGTTTCAGCTATTGCTATTTTAGTTTCTTTTGCGATAGTGATACCATTCTCTGGGTTTCCATCACTGTCAAGTGATTGGAGTAATTGTGCCATTGCTATCACCTTAGCATTATTTATACCAGTATCTCGTGCAACACCGATTAAATCTTGTGGGAATACATATGTATCAGAAGGGAGTGTATGAATTTCACCAAGTGTAAGATTACCTATTCTAAAGCGTACATTGGACATATCTATACAATTAAAAGATCCATCTGCCCCTGTTGTTTTGTTGTAATTATTATCTGCAATACAATCATAATCTGCGTTTATTACAGGAGAATCAACAAAATAACCTGTACTTGTATTTGATGTAGTGTTACCTCCTCCACATCCAGCAAGTGTTAAGGTTGCAAGTAGCAAAGCGTATGAAAGTTTTTTTGTACTCATAATGATTTCCTTTTTTAGTATTAAAAAATATTATTATCTATATTCAAAGTATAGCAT
>JALVXW010000164.1 GCA_027038155.1 Sulfurovum sp. | reverse complement strand
TATAATATTTCGTATTCTATAGGTGTCAGCATCGTGATTGTAGGCATAATCAACCGAAATCTCTACATTTTGACGCTCTAAAACACCCTGAAGATAACGGTTCATCTCTCCAATAGGATTGAGTAGTGCTTTAGCAATACTGCCAAGCACTTTTGAGTGGTATAGCTCTCCATGGTTTTCTCTTATTTTGTTGTAAAGATAGTATGTCCCTTCTCCCAAAAGAGAGCCCAAAAGAGGGGTGACAATCAGGTCTTGCTTTGAGGGTACCTCTGCAAAAGCCTCCCATCCATACTCCCAAAAAAAGGTAGACATAAGTAGGCTTAGCAGTGAGGACTCCTGCCATGAAAGACCGGATTCTCTCCCCCACACATAGAAATATGACCCAGCAACAGGATGCCCAATATAGTTTACCACCCACTCATCTTTGTCCCAAACAGGACCTTGCTTGATGTGTTGTGCATGTTTTTTAAGTAAATCCATAGTATCTACATAGGCTTTATCCTCTTTGGACCAGTGACTTACGCCTTCAGGAAGCATCCCAATCGTACCAATGGTAGCAAAAGCAAAAAGTTGCATATAGGCAAGCTCTTTGATAAGTTTTTCATATTTTTTATCAAAAGTATAGGGGGATGTATCTTCTTCAATAAGATAAGAGTCCTCTATCTGAGAGTAGGGTGTCAGATAGAGGTAGGCAGGAGAAGAGGGCTCTAGCGGTAGTATATTGTGATTTTTTGCCACCAAAGAGGAGCTCAAACATCCAAAGAGTAACATGCTAAACCACAGATGTTTCATGAGACTATCCTGCTATTTCGCGATTTGGGTATGATACCCTATTTGATATCTTCTAAGAGCATAGGCGTACCCATGGCTTTTAGGTTGGCATGGGTGTTGGCAAAATAGGCCTCCCAAAAATCGGTTAGCCTTTTAAGTGTTTTGGCATCTCGGTAGCCCTTTTTGCCAATAACCCCTGTGCCTATAACATAGATGTCGGCTCCAGAGAAATCTGTAAGATGCCCAGAGCTTTTTACCTTTGTCATCTCTTTGGCTACATTGATTTTTTTGATAAGTCCCTTATGGTAAAAAGAGGTAATAGAGGAGTGCTCAATCATATCTGAGACAAGCAGCACCACTTTTGTAGATGCCTTTGAGGGCTTAATGATGTGCGAGGCAATGTCATCTAAAGACTTGATGATGTCTGAGTGGGGCAGCTTTTTATTTGCCCCTTTGAGTACACGCACAAGTGCTTTGGTAGCCTTTTTTTTAGCATATTTATATTGTCCGTTCATGCACCCTTGGTAGGTGCGTAGGGTCTTTTTGGCGATGTTGTGTTTTGCACTATCTGGCAAAAGGTTTTCAAGTCTTCCCGCATAAGCTACATCTGTATATTTTCCATTGGCATTGGCAGAGAATGAAGCAATCGTCACCGCATAACCATTTTTGATGAACTTCATCATGTTTTTATAGGTGTATATCATCATGTTTTTATCGAGTGGGGTAGTCTGATCTATCAAAATAAAGAGCTCTTTTTCTACTGTAGGATTTGGGTTATCCATTTTGAGTGCAGCATAACAGCTAGGTACATCATTACGTGCCAAAATCAAAGTAGTCAGTGTAAGTAGTGTAAGTAATACGCTTTTCATTATTTATCCTCAAATGTCAAGTATTGTTTAAAGGTTCTGTCTTTATTGTTGCGTAAAAGTGCGGTAGTCTCAGCATCTGTTCCAGAGTTGTCATTGATGATGTTCATTTTGTGTTGTAGCTTCTGTAATTGCTTTTGTGCCACTCTTGCGATGTGTGTTTTGGCTCGTTCATAGTAGGAGAGGAACGCTTTTTTGGTACTAAAGCCTTTAAGACACTCGTATGCCTCTTTTGACTCACGCCCAGCATAGTCGTAGTGCATTCCAAAGAAGATACCCAAAATCTGAATAAAGACAAAGAGTAATCCCAATATCACAAAAGTCGCATCTCCACCTTTTTGGTTGTTTCTGTCTTCAGTAGTAAGCGTAGAGGCACTGTTGCTGCTTGCTTTGGCTGTGTCGGGTGCATTATCTCCAAAGAGTGATGCCAAATCATCTTCTGCCCCTTTGGTATCATCATCCCCAAAGAGTGAGCCCATATCATCTGCCCCTGCATCAGCAAAAGGGGAAGCACCATTGTCATTGAAGATATTTATCGCACTCTCATGAGCCGAGGCTATCTCGTTTTGCAGGGTAATGTGTCTAATGTAGGTTGCACCCACAGCCACCGCAGCGATAAAGATGAGGGTCAAAATGGTCTTTGTATAGGTTGCCTGCACTTTGTCATTGACATCTAAACGGTTGAGCATTCTAATGTAGTTGGGTGATTTCTCATCATCAAAGGTGTTGTCTATGGTAATCAGTTGCTCATCTGGTTTGAGGTCTCTCCAGTTGGAGCCTCCTGCATTGTCATTTTTGTACCAACGGCGTATCTTTTTGATGAGCGTATTTTTGTGCAACTCTTGTCCTGTCAGGTGCGTAAGCCACACAAGAAGTATCGCCAGCATCGCAGCCACACCTATGGCACCTTTTTGTTGTGTCGCTTCACTCGCTCCTGGTATAGTAAAGCC
>JALVXW010000163.1 GCA_027038155.1 Sulfurovum sp. | reverse complement strand
AGGAACACCTTTGCGTAAAGATATCCCAAGAGATGCACACAACATCCCAAAAGATATTTTATCCAAAGCACCTCAGGCACATGATGATTTCTTTATTGTACCTGCAATTATTGATTGATACCGACTAAAAAACACACATAAGGATTTATATGGCTACCTATGATATTAAAAAACTGCTTCAGAGTATTGTCTCGCATGGTGCTTCTGATCTACACCTTGTCTCGCGAACAGAACCGCAAATTAGAATTGATGGATCACTCAAACCTGTCAACCTTCCCAAAATGACTGGTGAAGATATTGAAGAGATGTGCTACTCACTTATTACAGAAAAACAGAAAAAACAGTTTGAAGAGAACAACGAACTTGACTTTGCTCTTTTGCTTCCAGGTATTGGTCGTTTTAGGGCGAACTACTACAAAACACTCGGAGATATGGCGGCCGCATTTAGGATTATTCCTATTGATATCCCTTCTCTTGATGATCTAAAAGCCCCCTCTATCTACAAATCACTTATTCAAAGAGAAAAAGGGCTTATTCTTGTTACCGGACCTACAGGTTCTGGTAAATCAACCACACTAGCTGCACTACTCAATGAGATAAATCTTACGGAACAAAAACATATTATCACCGTAGAAGACCCTGTAGAGTTTATCCACCAAAACAAAAAATCTGTCTTCTCCCACAGAGGGGTAGGCGAAGATACAAACTCTTTCTCTACGGCACTCAAATTTGCCATGCGTCAAGATCCAGATATTATCCTTATTGGGGAGATGAGAGACAAAGAGACCATTGAAGCAGCCCTTACCGCAGCGGAGACAGGACACCTTGTCTTTGGAACACTGCATACCTCTTCTGCTCCAGGTACCATCAACCGTATTATTGATGTCTTTTCTGGAGATGAGCAACCACAAATTAGAGCCATGATAGCCACCTCTTTGGTTGCTGTTATTGCACAGGCACTACTCCCTAAAATGGGAGGAGGAAGGGTCGCTGCTTCAGAGATACTTATTACCAACCACGCCATCTCCAACCTTATTCGTGAAGATAAAGTACACCAAATCTACTCACAAATGCAAATGGGACAAAGTGGTTCTGGTATGCAGACACAGACACAGGCTCTTGTAAGATACTACAAAGAGGGTAAAATCTCTCATGAAACAGCACTACAGTATGCCAATAAAGTAGATGAAGTCTCACGAGCACTCATGTCTGTAAAACAATGATTTTAATAGAGTTTTGGCAACGATTGGATACAATACGAAAAAATTATGAGGAGTAACATAAGAGATGGAAAATTTTTCAATGATAGACTTTAACTATTTTGATGTCACTATTTCTGCAATTGTATTAATACTGGGCATCAAAGGGTTTATGCAGGGTTTTATTAAAGAGGCTTTTGGGCTCATTGGGCTGGTTGCAGGAGTCTATTTTGCTTCACGCCTTGCTCCTGATGCTGCACACTTTATTGAAGTAAACTTTTTTCATTTGGAAAACCAATCTCTACTCAAACTTCTTGGTTTTTTGGCCATCTTAATCATTATCTGGTTAAGTGCAACCATACTGGGCTCAATCTTCTCCAAACTTACAAGCCAAAGTGGACTAGGATTTCTCAATCGCCTTTTGGGATTTGTTGCTGGAGGAGGTAAATATTTTCTTATCTTTGCACTCATTGTTACTGCACTCTCCAATGTTACTCTTGTCAAAGACAACCTAGAGAAGTATGTCAACCACTCTATCTTGTACCCCTATCTTAAAAAAGCCGGCTCTTATCTTATCAACTTAGACACATCCTCCTTGGGATTTACGACAAAAGAGAATAAAAAAACAGATGTGACTCATGAATCCAATACTACAGACAGTGAATCAAACAAAAGCACAGAATAAGGTTTAAAATGATTTCCTATCCTATTTTATTGGAAAAATTTCAAACACTACTCAAAGAGAATCAACTTAAATTTACAAAGCAACGAGAGTTTGTATTGAAATTTCTCTATGAAAATGATGAACATTTTACGCCCGAAGAGATCTATACTCTATTAAAACAGAAATACCCAGACATCAACATAGGCATTGCCACTGTTTACAGAACCCTTGCACTACTTGAAGCATCTCAAATTGTATCCTCTATCTCATTTGGTACAGCAGGCAAAAAGTATGAATTAGGACTCAAGAAGCACCATGACCACCTTATCTGCACCAAATGTGGTGAGATTATAGAGTTTTTAGATGAAACCATTGAACAACAACAAAAGCTTATAGCCAAGCAGTTTAATTTCAAAATGACAGATCACGCAATGAAGATTGTAGGACTTTGTAAAAACTGTCAAGACTAAAACAAAAGAAAACCATTTAGGAGTCCCATTGATATTTAATAACCAATACATTCAAGAGCGAATTAAAAAATCGGAAACATTAAGAGAAAAAGGGGTTAACCCCTACCCAAACCAAATAAAAAAAGGGTCACCTTCTGTAAAGTTTTTAAAAGAGTGTGCCTATATTCATGACATCGAAACAGATGAGATGAAACAAGATAAAACCAAAAGTTATACACTAACAGGTCGGCTTAAGTTTATGAGAATTATGGGAAA
>JALVXW010000162.1 GCA_027038155.1 Sulfurovum sp. | reverse complement strand
TATTAGAGGTTCCCTTTATTTTAAGTATAGCAAAAAGAGACTAAATTACCAACAAAAGCCTTACATCAACCCACGTCTTCCACTACTATCTTCACTTCCTGATAACAGGCACTCTCACCTTCATCACTCACCACAGATGGTGTCAGTCTATTTACGCCTGGAGTATTGTTTGGCACCATCAAACAATCCTCTCTCAAATCAACATTATGTTTTACTTCCAGCTCCAATGTGCCATATTCAGAACTAAGTTTTAACAGTGTTCCCTCTTTGTAGCCGTGTTTTGGATGCATGTGCACTTTATTGTCACGTTTAAACTGGGTATTGAGTGATTTATTGCTCTTGGGAGAGAGTAGCCAAAAACGTTCATCTTCTATTTTGTTTTTCTCACTGGTTCTTACCTTGGTAAAACGTTTGGTATTAATAAAATCATCATCATACTCATCTATAAAGACAAACTCATCATCCCCCTCTTCTCCAAAACCACTCTCATAAGGTATCGCTTCGTAAGCAGGAGAGATGTACCCATGTTCATCTTCTTTGCACTGCTTTAGCCATGTATCAATATAACTCTCTTCACTCTGTAAGCCCTCAAAACCAAAGGCATCAAAAAGCCACTTTGTAAAGTCATACTCACTTATACCTATATCACGTTGCACTACCTGATTTATCTTCTGCACATACTGATGCCCATAACTTAGCCGTACATCCTCTTTTTCAAAAAAGTTTTTCGCAGGGAGGACTATTTTTGCTCTTTTAGATGTCTCATTTTCATACAATCCAAAGTAGATAAGGTTCTCTACGCTCTCTAATTCTTGACATACACGATTACTATTTGGCATAGACGCAGCTGGGTTTCCACCCTGTACCAACACCGTAGTAAAATCAGAAAAAGGTGTTGTTACTTTAGATACCGTCTTACACGCCACTTCAAAAGGATTCTCAAACCCCAACTTCGAGTTACCCAAATAATGTACTCCACACCCCTCTTTGCCAAAGAGTCCAAGCAGTGCGGCTAATGAGTCAATCGCATGTAGCGTTGATGCACCTGTAGAGTACTTTTGCACACCTGTGCCCACCAAAAAAACTACTTTTTGATGACGCAAATAGTTTAACAGACGTCCAATTTCACCCAAATCAGTACCTATATACTGCAAAATTGCCTTAATACGATGCGCTTGCGTAAACTCATAAAACTCTTCATGGTCACTGGCAAACTCCTCTAGCCATGGGGTATCTTGAGAATCTTCCATATAGATAAAACGAGAGAGCATAATGGCTAAGTAATAATCTGTACGAGGCTGTATCTGCACATGCATAGCTGCTTTTTTAGCGATTGCCGTTTGAACAGGGTCAATCACAACAATATTTTTACCCTCCAAAAATGGCATCATGTGTGCATTGGTTACGGTAACATTACGTCCCCAGACAACCACTGTCTCTGCTTTGACTATCTGTTCTAGAGGCAAAGTTCTGTTCACGCCTCTACCCTCTACTATACCCGCATCACCAGCACCATCACAAAGACTGCCATGCGTAAGCGTACCATTGATACGCTCCATAAAGAGGTTGGTTACCTCTTGCATCACACCCATATTGCCAGAGCCTCTCCAGAGTAGTGAAGGCGATGACTCAAATGCTTTTTTTACGGCATTCATCGCTTCATCCATACTCACCTCTACCCCATCTACACGAGGCTTAGCGATACGCTCCTCTTCATGAATACTTTTATTGAGCAAAGCACACAGAGCTCCATTACCCACTGGATGGTTTTTGTCTCCCTCTATGGTACGCAATGCACTCTCTTCTACTACTATTTTACATGCATCATAACAGTCCAATGCACAGGCTGTGGTTTGTTTCATTATTTTATCTCCACTTTTACAAGCGATGAAAACGACTTTTTGGGAGCATCTATATATATCTCGGCACGATACGAAGAGATAAACTTTTCATCGGCTACTCTCCATACTTTATCTATTTTGTAAGCACTCTTCACATCATCTAAATAGAGTGTTTTATCTGCAATACCTTCTACCTCATCTTTGTCCAAAAAGAGTACCAGCTTCGCACGACTCACATCTTGCACCTTCGCCAAAGGAGAACCTGGAGCCACAAAATCCCCCTCTCTTACCATCAGTCTATATAGATATTTATGCTTCAATACCACAGACTTTTTCGTGATTATATCTTCAAGTTGTGCTACTTTATACTGCATAGAAAGCAACTGCTTTTTTAAAGAGATAATCTTCTCTTGTGTGCCCAAATATTGCGTTTTAGCCGATGTAAATGCACGGTATGCACTATCTTTTTGTGTTTTAGAAGCTGTTGAAAGTTTAGAGATACGCTTGTAGTAACTCTCTTGTCTTAGCATACTCTCTTTGAGTCCTGTTGCTATATGCTGGTTAATCTCTAACATTTGTTTCAAGAGTTCTATATTGGTTTGAGCATCTTTTAGATTCACTCTATCTAACTTATCATCAAGATGTATCACCCTTTTACCCTCTACCATCGTGCCTTCATCCTCCAAAGCCACCTCTGTCACCAGCCCACTCACCGCAGATTTAAGCACCACAGAGGCATAAGGCTCCACCTTCGCATAAT
>JALVXW010000161.1 GCA_027038155.1 Sulfurovum sp. | reverse complement strand
GGAGAAGTAGATGGGATATTTTTTAACTGTTTTGCTCGTTCATACTCTCAGGACGAATGGGAACGAGTTATTACCTTTCCTAAACTAAACATGGTAAAATACACAAAATTTATACTACAAAAGGACACGTATGTCAATAAAATGTGCATTTTTATTTCCTGGTCAAGGGTCACAATCTGTAGGGATGGGACAAGACTTTTTTAACAACTCAGATGTAGCAAAGCAGATGGTGACAGATGCTAGTGCTAGAACAGGTATCGATTTTGAAAATCTTCTTTTTACCCAAAATGATGATTTGGCTCAAACTGAGTTTACACAACCCGCTATTTTGCTTGTAGGGGCTATGGCACATAAGCTCTTTACGGATGCTACAAATATTACACCAGTATTGACACTGGGGCACTCATTGGGTGAGTTTACTGCACTTGTAGCAGCTGGAGCATTAGATGCCATAGATGCAGTGGAGCTTGTCAATTTGCGTGGTAAACTCATGGCAGAAGCGTGTGCCAAACAAGAGGTGGGAATGATGGTCTCTCTGGGGCTTTCGGATGAAGCAGTAGAAGAGCTTTGTGCATCACAAAGAGAAGCTGGACTTCAGGTGTGGGCAGTAAACTACAATGCGGATGGGCAGATAGTCATTGCAGGGATTAAAAAAGATTTGGAACTCCTTGCACCTATGGTTAAAGAGGCGGGGGCAAAAAGAGCGATGTTACTTGATATGTCGGTGGCATCTCACTGTCCATTGCTAGAGTCTGCATCTGCACCACTAGAAGCGAAACTTCAAGAGATGCTTAAAGATGAGTTTATTGCTCCTGTTGTCTCTAATGTGACAGCTAAACCCTACCATACCAAAGCAGAGGCATTGGCACTACTTCCTCAGCAACTTGTCAAACCTGTACTCTATAAACACTCTATAGCAAATATAGATGATGAGGTAGATTGTTATATTGAGTTTGGGCATGGAAATGTACTTAAAGGACTTAACCGCAAGGCTACGAAGAAGCCTCATTTTAATGTGAGTGATATGGCTTCTCTTGAAGCGACTATCGCTGCTATCAAGGAACTTTAATGTCTAAAATTGCCATTATGGGGGCGATGCCTGAAGAGGTGGAGCCGATTGTTGCGAAGTTGGATAATTTACAGACGATGATTTATGGTGCCAATACCTATTATGAGGGCTTATATAATGGTCAAGAGGTGGTTGTGGCTTACTCTAAAATAGGGAAGGTTTTTGCTACGTTGACTGCTACAATGCTTATAGAGAAGTTTGGGTGCGATACATTGCTCTTTTCTGGTGTGGCTGGAGCGATTAGTGATGAGCTTAAAATCGGTGATTTGATTATTGCAGATGGTTTGTGTCAGCATGATTTGGACATTACCGCGTTTGGGCACCCTTATGGGTATGTGCCAGAGGGTGAAGTGTGCATTGCTACCGATGCACATCTAAGAAAAATTGCCAAAGAGGTTGCCGCATCAAAAGGGCTGACACTCAAAGAGGGGATTATCGCAACAGGTGATCAGTTTGTGCACGATGTAGAACGTAAAAACTGGATAGGTTCAGAGTTTAAAGCGGATGCTTTGGAGATGGAGGGGGCTGCTGTTGCAGTGGTGTGCTCCTCATTGAAAGTACCTTTTTTTATATTGAGAGCCATTAGTGACAGTGCCGATATGGATGCGAGTTTTAATTTTGATGCATTTCTTGAGAGTTCTGCTAAGATGAGTGCAGACTTCATACTCTCTATGGTAGATGCGATAAAGTAATTTTTGTAGGGTGGAGATTTATCAAAGTATATCTCTTTGATACCTGTCCACCGAATAGATGATTTGATAGTAACTGGTGGGCAAGAATGCCCACCCTACGGTGGGAACAGATGCGTAAAGAAGAAGATAACCAAAGACGAAGTAGAGCCAAAACGATACCTATGAGCAAGAAACTCCTCAAAGTCATTGGCAAGACCAATGCCGAGTTTCGGCTTATAGGTGAGGGCGATAAAGTACTGGTGGGGCTTAGTGGAGGTAAAGACTCTTTGGCCCTTGTTCATGCAATGAAGCATATACAGCGTCATGCACCTTTCTCTTTTGAGTTTGAAGCGTGCACAATTAAGTATGGTATGCCTGATGAGCATTATACATTTCTTACCAAACACTGTGAAGCGTATGAGATAAAACATACGGTATATGATACGAACATCTTTGATGTCTCTCAAGATGCGATACGTGAAAACTCCTCTTTTTGCAGTTACTTTTCACGTATGCGTCGTGGAGCACTCTATAGCTTTGCCCAAGAACATGGATTTAACAAAATAGCCCTCGGACATCACTTTGATGATACTGTAGAGAGCTTTTTTATGAATATGTTTTACAACGGAAGCATGAGAGCGTTAGCCCCTATCTATAAAACAAGCAGAGGCGTACACCTGATACGTCCTCTTATACAGGTACGTGAACGGCAACTGCATGATTTTGCCAGGGAGAACAATCTTCAAGTCATAGGTGATGAAGCTTGTCCAGCGATGATGAAAGATGTGAAGATGCCACATGCCAGAGCCAGTACCAAAGCGTGGCTAGCAGAGATAGAGGCTAAAAACAAAGATGCTTTTAAAATGTTTAAAGC